>JAFDHS010000010.1 GCA_019308655.1 Deltaproteobacteria bacterium | reverse complement strand
ACCTTACCCGCGAAAGCGGAGGATTTATTTCGGACTCAGCCAATTTATGGCTGAGTTTGAAATAAATCAAACTCACGCGCAGCCATTCCTCCCGGCAATTAATTACCGGGTATCCTGGCTGAAAAAACTCATGAATTATCGCATAAAAGATCGCTCAGTTTCATACACAAGAGGCCTGTGTTTAAGGCCCGAAAATTAACAAGATCTTTTTTTGGAGGGACTCCCCATGGTAAAAATACCGCCTGAAGAGGCTTTTTCTTTTGATGATGTTTTATTAATCCCAAACTATTCGGATGTATTGCCAAAAGATGCCAATGTCAGCACTCGATTGACAAGAAATCTTACACTGAACATTCCCATGGTAAGTGCTGCAATGGATACCGTAACCGAGGCACGTACATCCATAAGTATGGCACGTGAAGGCGGGATAGGTTTTATACACCGCAACATGAGTATCAAAAGCCAGGCCCTGGAGGTTGACAAGGTAAAAAAATCCGAAAGCGGTATGATTATTGATCCTGTTACGATTAGTCCGGATTCGTTGATCAGTGATGTAATGAAACTGATGGAGGAGTACCGTATTTCAGGAGTTCCTGTTGTAAAAAAAGATCAATTGGTGGGTATCGTGACCAACAGGGACCTTAGATTTGAAACCGATCTCAGCAAAAAGGTTTCCGAGGTCATGACCGCACAGAATCTGATAACCGTTTCCGAAGGGATTTCTTTGGAAGAGTCCAAAAAATTACTCCATCAGCACAAGATTGAAAAACTTCTTGTGGTCGATAAAAACGGGCGGTTGACCGGTATGATAACCATTAAGGATATTGAAAAAATAAGAAAATATCCCAATGCCTGCAAGGACAAGATGGGCAGACTCAGGGTCGGTGCCGCTATCGGCGTCGGGCCGGATATGGAAGAGCGGACCGAGGCGCTTTTAAGAGCTGATGCTGATGTTATTCTGATCGACACTTCTCACGGGCATTCAAGTAATGTCATTAATGCCGTAAAAAAATTAAAGGATACATTTGAGAACATCGAACTTATTGCCGGCAATGTTGCTACTGCAAAAGGTGCTGAAGAACTTATCAATGCCGGTGTTGACGCCGTAAAGATCGGTATCGGCCCCGGATCTATCTGTACCACTCGAATTGTGGCGGGTGTAGGCGTGCCCCAGTTAACTGCGATAATGAACTGCAGATCGATATCCAACAAAACCGGTGTTCCCTTAATTGCCGACGGTGGTATCAAATTTTCCGGTGATATTACCAAAGCCATTGGTGCAGGTGCCCATGCGGTGATGATCGGGGGACTGTTTGCGGGAACGGAAGAGAGCCCCGGCGAAACAATTTTTTACCAGGGTCGCAGTTATAAACTCTATAGAGGGATGGGTTCTGTTGAAGCCATGAAAAAAGGAAGCCGGGACAGATACTACCAGACTGAGGATATTGATGATAAAAAGCTGGTTCCCGAAGGCATCGTCGGACGCGTTCCATATAAAGGTACTATCTCTGCAAATATTTTACAACTTCTTGGCGGATTAAAGGCCGGTATGGGATATGTGGGGAGCCGAACCATCGAAGAACTCAGAGAGAAGGCCCGTTTTGTGAAGATCAGCGCGGCCGGATTGCGTGAAAGTCATGTTCATGACGTCATTATTACCGAAGAAGCCCCCAACTATCGACTGGATTAAAAAATGGTAAATGCCCTCCCTGATTTTGTTCATCTGCATGTTCATACCCAATACAGCCTTCTGGATGGTGCCATAAGGTTGGATGCCCTTTTAAAACGTACCGCTGAATTCGGTATGGATTCTGTTGCCATTACGGATCATGGCACCATGTTCGGGGTTATAGAGTTTTATGAAAAGGCCCAAAAAGCCGATATAAAGCCGATCATCGGCTGTGAAGCTTATGTTGCGCCCAGGACCCTTGCCGATAAAACCCCGATTGACAACAAAGGACTTTGTCATCTGGTACTTCTGGTCAAAAACCGGGAAGGATACGCGAATTTGTGCAAGCTTGCCGCCATTGCTCAGTTCAAAGGTTTCTATTACAAACCCCGTATTGACAAAGACATCCTGAAAGAACACAGCAAGGGGCTTATTGCCCTTTCAGCATGTCTTCACGGTGAAATTCCCAGACTTATTACCAACGGGAAAATAAAGGAAGCTGATGAAGCGGCACGTTTTTACGTGGATACCTTTGGGGAGGATAATTTTTTTCTCGAGGTTCAAAGCAACGGTTTGACTGAGCAGGAAAAAGTAAATCATGCCCTTTTGGATATGAGTCAAAGACTTTCAATTCCTCTTGTCGCCACCAATGATTGTCATTATCTTGATAAAGATGATGTTGCCGCTCATGATGTTCTTTTGTGTATCCAAACCGGATCGACCGTTCATGATCCAAAACGTTTCAAGTTCAAAACCGACCAACTCTATTTTAAATCACCGGAAGAGATGCGCACCGTTTTTGCCGACTATCCGGGAGCCATTGAAAACACCGTCGATATTGCAAAACGATGCAATGTCGAATTTGATTCCAAAACGTATCATTTTCCTAAATTTGATGCCGCTTCCGATTTGACCGTTGATGAAATTTTTGAGAAGGAGGTCCGAAAAGGCTATGATCAAAGATTACAGGCGATAAAGGCAAAAACCCCGGATATTGATGAAGAGGTTTATCATGATCGCCTTGAATACGAGATCTCCGTCATAAAGGATATGGGCTTTCCGGGGTATTTTCTGATTGTTGCCGATTTTATACGCTATTCCAAGGAAAACCATATCCCGGTAGGACCGGGAAGAGGGTCCGCCGCCGGGAGCATCGTCGCCTATTCCATGGGAATAACGGACCTTGATCCTATAAAGCACGGCTTGATCTTTGAACGGTTTTTAAATCCTGCCCGTATGAGCATGCCGGATATTGATGTGGATTTTTGTATCAACGGCAGGGAGAAAGTTTTTAAATATGTGACGGAAAAATACGGCAAGGATTATGTTGCCCAGATTATTACCTTTGGAAAGCTCAAACCGCGGGCCGTCATTCGTGATGTGGGGCGTGCCCTTGATATTCCCTTGCGTGAAGTGGATATTATTGCCAAGATGGTTCCCGAGCAGAACAAGGGATTTGATGATGCGCTGAAGCAGGAGCCGAAGATTACGGAACTTGCAAAAACAAAGCCTGAAGTCGCCAACCTGATAAAGGTTTGTCGTGTTCTTGAAGGACTCCCCCGGCATGCATCAACCCATGCGGCCGGTGTTGTTATTTCCGACAAGCCGCTGGTGGAATATTTGCCGTTATATAAAGGTAAAAACGGCGAAGTAGTGACCCAGTTCGATATGACGTATGTGGAGCGTATAGGGCTTGTAAAATTTGACTTTCTGGGTCTTCGCAACCTGACGGTCATTGAAAGTACACTGGAGCTTATTGCAAGGCAGAACAATACACCTCCCGATCTTTTAGATCTTGATTTTGAAGATCCTGATACTTACCGTCTGCTTTGCGCGGGCGATACAACCGGTGTGTTTCAACTTGAAAGTTCCGGTATGAAAGAGCTGCTTTGCCGTTTAAAACCCGCATGTTTTGATGATGTTACAGCCCTTGTTGCCCTGTATCGGCCAGGCCCTCTGGACAGCGGCATGGTCGATGATTATGTGGAAAGAAAGCATGGCAGAGAACCGGTTGAATACCTTCTTTCCGAACTGGAACCCATATTAAAAGAGACATACGGGGTTATTCTTTATCAGGAACAGGTCATGCAGATTGCCGGAACCCTTGCCAATTACAGCATGGCGGAAGCAGACGGTTTGCGCAAGGCAATGGGAAAAAAGATTCCTGCAATTATGGCCGAACACCGGGAACTTTTTATGAAAGGCACCCTGGAGAATAATATCCCATCAGATAAAGCCCAAAGCATATTTGATTTGATGGAAAAATTCGGAGGGTATGGATTTAACAAATCCCATAGTGCGGCCTATGCGCTTATTGCTTATCAAACCGCTTATCTTAAGGCCCATTTTTCCGTAGAGTTCATGGCCGCGCTGCTGACCAGTGAAATGCACTCGGCCGACGGCGTTGTCAAATACATTGCTGAATGCCGCAGTCATGGTATAGCCATTCTCCCCCCTGATATCAATGAAAGCGACAAATCGTTTACCGTAAGCGATTCAAAAATCAGATTCGGTCTTGTTGCCGTTAAAAATGTCGGGGAAGCCGCTATCGAGTCGATCATCGAAGTAAGAAAAAAAGGTAAATTTTCTTCTTTATTTGAATTTTGTGAACGGGTGGATCTCAGGAAAGTAAACAAAAGAGTTATTGAAAGCCTTATAAAATGCGGTGCTTTTGACTCAACGGGAGAATTCCGGTCCCGGATGATGGCAGTGCTTGAAAATGCGCTGGATTACGGCCAAAGGGTTTATAAGGAGAGATCAGATCCTCAGATGGGACTCTTTGACAGAATGGACAGCAAACAAAAGGCGATAGACATCCCTTCCATGCCCGAAATAGACGAATGGGATGAAAAACAACTGTTGACCTTTGAAAAAGAAGCCCTGGGTTTTTATATCACCGGCCACCCGTTGAACAGATATGAAGACTTGCTTAAAAAGTTTACCAATGTCAATGCCGTTTCGATAAATGAGGCAACAGAGGGGAGTGCTGTTCGGATCGGAGGGATCGTTAAAAGTATCAAAGCCATAAGGACGAAAAAAGGCGACCCCATGGCTTTTGTTACCATTGAAGATATGCAGGGTTCGGTCGAAGTCGTGATTTTTTCTTCGGTTTATAAAGAAGTTGAGGATTTGCTTGTAGATGACAGCCCCATCCTTGTTCAGGGAGAACTGAAAAAAGAGGAAAAAGCGGTAAAGATACTGGCTGAAAGTGTTATCCCCATGGAAAAAGCTGAAGAGACATGGACTGCAAGCATACATATAAATATGGATGTCAGTCGGACCCAAAAAGAGGTGCTTATCGAGTTGAAACATGTTTTGAAAAGCTGTCCGGGTTCGTGTCCGGCTTTTATTCATCTGTTGATTCCTGAAGTCTCCGAAACCATAATCGCTCTTCCGGATGCCATTAAATTAAAGGCGGATTCAACGCTGATTCGGGAAGTTAACGGCGTCCTCGGCTATGAAGCCGTGGATACGGTTTGCACTGCGGCCTCCATCGCTCCAAAAACCAATGGTTTCAGAAAAAAGAGCAGAAAAAATTAAATAAGTTTTTTTAATAGTGTATTCAGGATTTCATTGCTCTCTTCCATGCCGGTCTGACAGAAGTCGCCGAGAAAATCACGGATATTTTCCAGAAAGCCTATGCCTTTCTCCTTATTTCCGGATAAAAGGCATTCTTCCCCTTCCTTTAATGCAGTTAGAAAAGTTTCAATGGTTTCTTTGACATATTTGTTGCCGCCAACCAGGTTTGAGTAAAGTCCAAGGTCTTGAGCAAAAAGACGGCCGATAAGATCGATATTCACTTTGAAAACCGGTGTGGAATATTCTTTGACCTTGGCAGGCGGCATATTCATTTTTTGAAGAGTTCGGCCCATGGTGATACTTAAAAGATGGGTAAGGCCTTGGAATACAGCCATATTTTTATCGTGGGTAACCGGATCCATGCGGGTGACAATGCCGCCTCTTTGTTTAAATTCACCTTCAAGCCAATCAATCCAGTCGGTCCCCCGGCCGGGACATAAAATGATATTCTGCCCTTTAATGGAATCGGTAAACGGCCCGAACATGGGATGCATGCCGATCACATGACAATTGCTTGAATTGAGCATGGTTTTCACAACATCTTCTTTCAGGGAGCAAAAATCCGTAAAGAGTTGGTCCTTGCTTAAAAGCGGGCCTATTTCCCGGGCCATTCGTACGGTGATATCAATGGGGGTGCTCAGGATAACAATGTCGCATTTTTTCACAAGTTCATGGGGAGTCAGCTTGGTTTTTCGACCTGAAATCAAGATCTTGTGTCCGGATTGTGAAAAGAAACGTTCAAACCAGCGGCCCATGCTCCCCGTTCCGCCGATAATACCGATAGTATATTTGTTCATGATATCGCCTTTTGTCTTAACAGGTGATCGGCAAGGACAAGGCTGACCATAGCCTCGCATACCACATTGATACGGGGTATGGCAGAAATATCATGACGTCCTTTTGTTGAAATCGTTTTTGGGTTTCCGGACCTGTCGATGGTTTTTTGCTCAATTGCAATGGAAGGTATAGGTTTTACAGCCACGCGTGCAACAATATCGTTCCCGTTGGAGATTCCTGCGAGAACGCCGCCGGCATTGTTTGAAGAAAAACCATCCGGCGTTATGGAATCGTTGTTTTCAGAACCTGTCATTGAGGCGGCTTTAAAACCGGCGCCGATTTCAATGCCCTTGACTGCTCCGATACTCATCAGCCCTTTTGCCAAATCCGCATCTAACTTGTCAAATACAGGATCTCCCAGCCCCGGCGGAACGTTTTGGGCCAAAATTTCGACAATGCCCCCTAAAGAGTCTCCTTTTTTTTTAATATCAACAATCCGCTTTTCCATCTGTTTGGCGGCATTCATATCAGGACAATAAAATATATTTTCCCTAATGGCGGTCAGGTCTTGTGTTTTTGCTTTTATACCGCCTAATTCAATCGTATATGCCCAAATTTTGATATCTTCTTTTTTTAAAAGGGCCTTGGCAACAGCACCGGCCGCTACCCGTGCAACGGTCTCCCGGGCGGACGACCGCCCACCGCCGCGCCAGTCCCTGATTCCATATTTGGCCATGTAGGTCATATCACCGTGACCCGGACGGAAAAGATCGGCATAGGGCTTATAAGCCTTTGAATCCGCATCCTTGTTGCAGATCATGATCATTATCGGCGTGCCCGTTGTCATTCCCTCAAAAACGCCCGACATAATAATGGCCTTATCCGGTTCTTTCCGGCTGGTGCTTGCCGGTGAAATGCCCGGTCGTCTGCGGTCCAGCATTGATTGAACAACCGTTTCATCAAGGGGTATCATGGGAGGGCATCCGTCTATAACGACACCCACACCTTTACCGTGAGATTCGCCCCATGTGCTTATTTTAAATAATGTTCCAAAGGTATTGCCAGGCATATCGGTTCCTTTTTTTATATGAAAATAGCCACAGACCCACGCAGACAAACACAGACGTTAAAATGCGGGGTATGGACTGTGCCACCCATTTCACGCATGGTTGTGTCGGCATGACATCGGTGTTATCCTCGTTCCAACGCTCCCGCGTGGGAATGCATAATATTGTTGATAACCGCACTGCAGATATCCTCAACGCAAAGGTCATCGGTATCGACACAAAAATCCATTGCATTTTCATAAAAAGGTTTTCGGCTTAAAAGCGTCGCTTCAATCTCGTTGTGCAATCCTTTTGAAGTCAGGGAAGGGCGGAGGTCTTTTGTTTTTTCATCCTTTGCCATGCGTGATCTGATAATTTCGGGTGTTGCCCTCAGCCAGACAACCACACCGTTTTTCTTCATATTTTTAATGTTTTCATTGTTGAGGACCGCGCCGCCGCCGGTGGCGATCACATGCTTATCAAGGCCGCTCAATTTTTTGATGACGGCCGTTTCCTTTTCGCGGAATGCGTCCCATCCCTGTGTGGATACAATTTGTGAAACGGTCATTTCATGTTCCTTGACCAATTCCACATCCGCATCGATAAAAGGCCATCCGAGCCTTCCGGCAAGAGATCTCCCGACAGTCGTTTTCCCCGTGCATCGGTATCCGATCAAAAATATATTCATTTGTATCTTAATCTTAAAATTCGTGTATATTTTATGGCAAAAAAATCTTTCCGCCACCAAGGCACAAAGACACGAAGAATATAATCTAAAAAAATACTTTGTGCTTTCGTGACTTTGTGGCAAATAATCGTGCTTCCGGTTTATCCGGGTTAGGTGTAAAGTCCTTGAAAGACATTCCAGAATTCCGGGAATGATTTTTCAACACATTTTTCGTCCCGGATGAGAATTCCGGGCACAACAAGGCCGGCAACCGCAAAACTCATGGCTATTCGATGATCATTGTAGGTCTCTATTTCGATTTTTGCCGCCTCTCTTCCTCCCGCTTCAGCTTTGGGCGGACGCCCGTTGATAATCAATCCGGTATCGGTTTGTCTCACCTCTATGCCCAATTTTACAAGTTCATTGGCCACGGCGCTCAACCGGTCGCTCTCTTTTGCCTTTAAATGTGCCACGTTTTTTATGATGGTGGTACCTTTGGCAAATGCCGCCACAACAGCCAGGGTCGGAACCAGGTCCGGCATGTCGGACATGTCGATTTCAATAGCTGAAAGCTTTCCGCCGGAAACAGTGATACCGTCATTTTCATAAAATATCCTGCAGCCCATTGATTCAAGAACTTGAGTAAAACGGACATCTCCCTGATGTGAATCGCCGGTGATTCCCTTAACCTTGACCTCTGAACCGGTTATGGCGGCGGCAGCCCAAAAATAACCGGCCTGGGAGCAGTCCGGTTCTACAGTATATGATCCTGACTGGTAGGTTTGATTTCCCGGGATTTGGAAGCTTTTGTATCCGTCACGCGTGAGCTTGATTCCAAGCCTTTCCATGATATCAACGGTCATATCCACATAGGGTTTGGAAACCGGACCCTGAGAAACGGTTATTTCAAGGCCGTTTTCAGTGTACGGAGCGATTAAAAGAAGTGATGAGAGATACTGGCTGCTGATGTTACACTTAAGAGATACGTGTTTGGCTTTTATTTTTTGCCCCTTGATTTCAACCGGTGGACATCCGTTATTTTTTACGGAACGGGCAGATACGCCGATTTGATTCAAACCGTCTAAAAGATCCTGGATCGGTCGCTCAAGCATCCGCTCGGTTCCCGTAAGGAGATACGTTCCCTGTCCGAGAGCGGCCACGCCGGTTAAAAGACGCATGGATGTCCCTGAATTTCCAAGATAGACAGGATCATCGCAGGGTTTAAGGACCCCATTTGTCCCGTGAATCACTATCTTGTCGTTGTGTTCATCCATCCGTATACCCATCTGTTTTAAAGCGCCTATGGTAAGGAGAGTATCTTCGCTTTTCAGGCAGTTTTGTATGGTGCATGTTCCATCGGACAGGGCTGCGGCAATGAGAATCCTGTGGGTATAGCTCTTTGAACCGGGTACCGTTACTTGACTTTTTTTTATCTTTTGAGGCGTTATCTCAATCATATGATAATTTTCCACTAAGATTTTTTTTAGAAAAAAAGTGAGCTAAAGTGAATGAGTCGTTTGGCTCCGTATTTTTGTATAAAATTAACAGAATTCTTCAACTTCAGGCATTAGATCAATTTAGTCACTTCACACTTTTTTTAACAGGGTATTGATGACAACCTCTCGCATTACATTAACAGGTGCTTTTTTCCCGGTCCATAATTCAAACTGGGCAGCGCCTTGGCAGACAAACATCGAAACACCGTCAACAGTGAGGCAGCCCATATCTTCGGCCGCTTTTAAAAGGGTCGTTTTTAAGGGGTTATAAACAATATCCATCACAACCATCTCTTTTCCAAGGTCTGCTTTTTGTACCGGCATGGCTTCAACATGAGGTGTCATTCCCACGGAGGTCGTGTTGATTAAAACCTGGCATTTTGCCCTGCTAAATTCGGAAAGCGGACAAAATTCCGCTCCAAGGTCCTTTGCCAACTGCTCTCCCTTATCTGTTGAACGGTTTAAAACAGTCAGGTTTCCGCCTTCGGATATTATGCCGAAGCCGATTGCCCGTGCAGCTCCTCCGGCGCCGATAATAACAACGTCCTTGCCCCTGATGGTTGTCTTTTCAGACAAGGCAGCCATGGCGCCCATACAATCCGTATTGTAACCGAAAAGTCTGCCCTCTTTATTTAAAATCGTATTAACCGCTCCGATCTTTAAAGCGTTTTCGTCCATTTCATCAAGAAACGCTTTAACGGCGACCTTATGCGGTATGGTAACGCTTGCACCTTTGATACCAAGTCCCTTTAAGCCGGTAATGGCCGAAGCGATATCCGTTACCTGAAAGGCAAGATATACGGCGTTGTATCCCATATGGGCAAAGGCACTGTTGTGCATCACAGGGCTTAAACTGTGAGAGACGGGATTGCCCAGTACGCCATATAACGATGTATAAGAATTTATGTTCACTGTGTCCTCGCTCTGGGATAGGAACCAAGGCATTTCAGATAGAGGCAAAGGTCTTTCATCTTTGCCACTGTTTCTTTAACATTGGGATCTTCGATATGTCCTTCAAGATCCACAAAGAAAAAATAGCTCCAGTTTTCATGTTTGGTGGGTCTGGATTCAAGTTTTACCATATTTATTTCCGCTTGGTAAATGGGCTCCAGAATCTTGAACAGAGCGCCGGGCACATGGGATATAACAAACATCAGCGATGTCTTGTCCCTGCCGGTCCGGTGCATCTCATCGGTCCCTATGATCAAAAAACGGGTAACGTTTCTGGAAAAGTCCTCGATCTTGGATGCCACGACATGCAGGTTATACATATGTGCCGCCTCACTGCTTGCGATGGCGGCAGTGCCGGATTTTGCAGCGGCCATTTGTGCTGCATGAGCGGTGCTGCTGCATTCTTTAAGAACAGCAGCCGGCAGGTATTTTCTAATCCATATTCGGCACTGTGCAAAGGCCTGGGGGTGGGAATAGATGACTTTTATATCCTGCATGGTATCTGATGTTGATAACAGGTCATGGGAGATGGTCTGATACCTCTCGGCGCAGATTTTTAAATCCGATTCAAAAAAAAGGTCCAGGGTATGGGTTACCGCCCCTTCTATTGAATTTTCAACAGGTACGATACCATAATCGCACGTTCCTTTTTCCACTTCGCTGAAGATGTCGCGTATGTCCGTCTGTGGAACAAATGAAACTGAAGGCCCGAAATGATTCATGGCGGCGATGTGCGTAAAGGTTGCTTCGGGACCCAGATAGGTTATAACTTGTGATTTTTGAATTTCACGGGAGGTCGCCATAATATCGGAAAAAATGTGATACAGAACCTTATTGGTTAAAGGACCGGTATTGAGTTCATACAGTCTGTTCATAATTGCGTTTTCACGCGTATTGTCCAAAACCTGACTGCCCTTTTGTTCCTTGAGCCCTCCAATTTCTTTTGCCAGCAAAAGGCGTCGGTTTATAAGATCAAGAATCGTTTCATCGATTTTGTCGATGGACTTTCTAAGGGTACTGATCGTCTTTTCGGATTCGTTTTTTTCAAGTTTCGCCATGATATCCAATGCATTATTTTTCAGTTATGGTCTCTTCTATCTTATGACCAAAGTGTCTGCCGCCTTTTTCCACTGCAACAAGGACCTTGTCTCCGGGTTTCATGCTGACAACAGATACCGGCTTGCCGTCCGGCGCAGTCAGACGAATGGTTTCGGCGTTTTGAAGAATGGTTGCCACCTGATTTTCTCCTACAACAGCTTTTATCAGCATTAGCGGCCGTTTTTCAATCTTTAAACGGCCCACGATCCCAACAGTGGTACGGCCTTGAAAATCAGTTATCAGTACCTCGTCTCCTGCTGAAAGTTCTGAAAGATACCGGGTTTTTCCTCCCGGAACCTTAGTATAGGCATGGACCGCACCAGCATTGACTCTGAAGGGCCGAGGGGCCACATAAGGATTGTGAATGCTTTCCGCATGAACAAGAAAAAGAGCGCTGCTGCTGTTCCCTACCAGCATTCCCTGGCCCAGACCCATTGACGTACAGGTATCCACGCATACCCTGTCTCCCATTCCAACAGGTTTGACCTCTATAATTTCAGCCGTTTCAAGGGGGATCTTATTCTCGCTTGAGCGAAGCAGTGAAAGGGTTTTTTGAAGCTCTGCCGGGTCGATTGTATGAAGGAGGATCTGGCTGACCCCTTTTTCCAGAATACCGAATGCGGTTTCAGCTTCTTCGAAACTTTCAACATAGGCAATAACATCCGCACCTTTTGCGATCAAGTTTTCAAGGGGGATTATTGTCCAGTCACTGCACTGAAGAATGACCATTTTCTCTTTACTGAGTTTAAGGATTTCCTCCTCTTCCTCTCCACTTTTTATGGTAAAAAAGATGACATCTTCCCCGAGTATTAAATCTCCGTCCTCGGCGATGGTCTGTATCCTGCCCAATGCTTTGACTTTTTCGGAAAACCCCTGGGGCCGTCGTTACAATATCCTTGTCCCATGGATCCACTTTTACCCAGATTTTTCGCATTATTTTACTCCCATATGAAATTATAAGTACTCAGGTATCTTGCCACAAAGTCACGAAGCCACCAAGATTATTTCCTTTACCCCTCATACCTCATAAGTACTATAGAAAAAATAATCCAGTATATAATACAAAGGAAATTCCAAATAACAAATAAATTCCAATGGACAAAATTCAAAATTCCAAACGACTGATCCAAGACAGATATTTGAGATTTTTCTGGAGTTTGGATATTGTGTTTTGTGATTTATTTGAGATTTGGTGCTTGAGATTTGTGATTTTAAATTTAGTCAAACCGGTTTATAAGTGCCTGAAAACTTATGCTCAAGTACTTACCTCACCCCTCAAATACCATGATGTAAAGATCTATGCCAGAGTTTTCAGAGCGTCTTCCACGCTTTTGTTGTCATTGACAATGGCTGAAATCGCCCTATGCCAGAGTTTTCAGAGCGTCTTCCACGCTTTTGTTGTCATTGACAATGGCTGAAATCGCCTGAACCATCCGTTTGGGGTCTTTATGCTGGAACACGTTACGGCCGATGGAAACACCGGCGCCTCCCGCTTCAATGGCGCCCTTTACCATCTCCAGGATCTGCCGGTCCGATTCCATTTTTTCTCCCCCGGCAATGACCACCGGAATCGTGCAGCCGGCCACCACTTCACGAAATGTATCGACGCTGCCGGTATAGGAGACCTTGACAATATCCGCTCCCATCTCGTTCCCCACTCGGGCTGCATGCTTGATGGCTTCCGGATCATATTCATTGGTTATCTTTTCGCCTCTTGGGTAAATCATGGCAAGAAGCGGTATTCCCCACGTCCGTGCGTCATAGCTTACCTTTCCGAAATCATTTAACATTTTACCTTCTTCGCCATTTCCTAAATTTACGTGAATCGATACGGCATCAGCACCCAGCTTGATCGCTTCTTCAACCGAACTGACAAGGGTTTTGGAATGGGGATAAACAGAGAGATTGGTTGAGGCGGACAGATGGATAATCAGGCCGATATCATTACCATGTCCCCGATGGCCTTGGGCCACGACCCCTTTGTGGGTTACAACGGCGTTCGCGCCGCCGTTCGCAACATTCTGTACGGCGGATTTCATATTTTTTAACCCGTCAATGGGTCCTACCGAAATTCCGTGATCCATGGGAACAATAATGGTTCTGCCTGTATTTCGATTGATGATGCGTTCCATCCGAATGCGTTTTCCTAAAATCGTCATGATTAATACTCTCCTTTTAACGCAAAAAGGGCCGTGGAGTTTTCTCTCCCCCCGGCCCTTTTTAAATTAAAAAAGCCGGGGATTTGGTCTGTCCCCGGCTTTTTCGCTTATTTTTTATTTGTTTTGTTTCATTTTAAGCGCACCACAGACAGACCGGTATTAAAGTAGTAATACCAAAAATAAAAAAAGCTAAAGCTGTCTGCGAAATTGTGCAACATTAAAAAAATGTCCTTTGGGATTCTTTGTCTATATTTTAATAAATTAAAAATTTACGTAAAAAGATAGAGTATTGAATTTTAAATGTCAAGATTTTTTTTGCCTTGATAGGGTGAAAGTGGTAAATAATTTTTATGAAAAAAAACTACCCGTCGGAATTCAGACCTTCTCGGAGATCATCTCCGAAGGGCACTATTATGTGGACAAAACCCCTTTTGCTCACCGGCTGATCGAAGAGGGGAAGTATTACTTCCTTTCCCGTCCCCGCCGTTTTGGTAAAAGCCTGTTTCTGGACACCCTGAAGGAATTGTTCGAGGGCAACCGGAAATATTTCAAGGGACTCTATATCGAGGACAAATGGGATTGGACGACGCCACATCCTGTCATCCATATCAGCTTTGGCGGCGGCGTGCTGCAAAGCCGCGCGGGGCTGGATGTCCGTGTGGAAGACGCCACCAACCGGGGCCGTATCGACATGACCGTCAAATTGGGTCCAAATATCTATCTGTTCGAATTTAAAGTGGTGGAACTCATTCCTGAAGGGCGTGCCCTGCAGCAGCTAAAGGATAAAAACTATGCGGACAAGTACCGGGCCGAGGGTATTCCCATTCACCTGATCGGTGTCGAGTTTTCCAGAGAGGAACGGAATGTGGTGGGGTTTGAGATTGAGACGGCGTAGGAGCGGTTTTTCTTGTTGTTTTTTGCAACGGACAAATGATAATTTTCGGCATCCTTACATATCCAGCTAAAAGTAGTTTACATTTTTTGATCTGATGGAAACAAACTCAGCGCTGGTATGCATTCCCACGCAGGAGCGTGGGAACGAGGAATCTAAAAAAAAATACTTTGTGCCTTTGTGACTTTGTGGCAAATAATTCTGGTTCCGGTTTATCCGGGTTAGGCTAATCTTCTAAGCTTGAACGCCTGGTTAAGCGAAGCATTCATTATGGCCTCATATCCGGTCAGTGTGGCGACGATGATATTGTCAGCATCTATGAAGGTAAAATCGCCTGTCATTTTATGATCGGTTACGTGTTTGACCTCAAGTATACCGGCAACTCCTTCGGGTGGAAAATTTTCACGGTATTGGCGGTAAGAGGCGCCATAGCTGGGAAGGGAGACAATTCCCGTCTCTTCATAACACCACAAAGATGCCATCTGAAAGGCTGAGTCGAGAATAAGCGGGTCGGTGATCCATTTGCTTCTCAAAGGCTCCGTCATCCATTGTTTGGGTTTCGGTGCACAAGATATAAGGGCCGTCATACCGTCAGATGAATACCCGGTTATTCTTTTTATTCCGTGCAGTTTTTCGCCGTGGAAAAGAATTCTCTCATATATCTCGTTGATAGTTCGGGTATAAGCCATTGAGCCGATAGTGTCCGATTTGTCGAAAACCGGAGCTGATGGCAGCTTATCCGTCAATACGGCCTTTGCTTTGGCGTGGATCAGATTCTGACTGCTGTTTCGGGTTTCAACTTCGACCT
This sequence comes from Deltaproteobacteria bacterium, assembly GCA_019308655.1. Lineage (GTDB taxonomy): Bacteria > Desulfobacterota > Desulfobacteria > Desulfobacterales > JAFDHS01 > JAFDHS01. The sequence goes on along the minus strand of JAFDHS010000010.1, from coordinate 2,142 downwards.
CAAAGACGGAACCGTTTTTTTGGGCCTTTCCTGAAAAAAGGCTTATACCATTTTTTTTGCCCTGATCAATTTTGATCCCGGCAAGCAGGCGCATGTCATCAAGCCCATGAAAGTACAGGCCGGGGTTTTCATGAAGGGCACCGTGCCCGAACCATTCGGCCATGAGGGCAAAAGGAACCACGGGTTTTCCATCCAGTACATGGGCTTCAAGGATCGGAAAGGTCTTGAGATTGACTTCACGCGTAAAGGCCAAAGTAAGGTTCCTGGGTTTTACCGGTGCTGAAGCTTTTTTATCGGTTGCGCCGGGGGTTTGGGCCCCTTTGTTCTCTTTGTCGGATAACATACTCGCCCCGATAACGACTTCTACAGGAGAGGTTTTATCTTCGATCATTTCACGAACCATGCACATGGAACCGGTATCAATGGGAATAAGATCGATATGATTTCGTGCAAATTCTCTTTTCAGGGCCGGAGAGACCATGCCTCCGTCCCATGGCCCCCAATTGAAGGCGATAACCTTACAATCGTTGCGCGTAACCGCTTCCTGTTGGGCTATCTTGTTTAAAACCTCATTGGCCATGGCATAATCCGCTTGCCCCTTGTTTCCCTGGCGTGCCGCGACCGATGAAAAGCAGATAATATATTTAAGATCATCCTGACGTGTGGCCTCAAGAAGAACTTTTAATCCTTTTACCTTGGTATCAAAAACTTTTTCAAACTGTTCGGGTTTTTTATCCTTTATCAGACGGTCTTCCAGAGTGCCTGCCCCGTGTATAATTCCCCGTATCGGCCCATGGTTTTTTCGTACCTCGTCCAACATTGATTCGACGCTCCGTATATCACGAACATCGACGGAATAATAACGCACGGTAGAACCGGTTGAAGCGATTTTTTCAAGGTTTTTAGCTATTTCGCGGGCTGCCGCGTATTTTTTAAATGCTTTTTCTACCTGTAGCGGCGTCACTTGACTGCCGTCAAATTCATTTTCCAGAATTGCTTTTTTTATGGATCCTTCATCCTCCAGGTCCTTGAGCCATTCGGGTTCGGATGAGACCAGTCGGGACCGTCCCAAAAGGACAATGCAGGGTTTTGAATGTTCGGCAAGGGCATAGGCTGTCGCCGCAGTTACGCCCCGTGCTCCGCCTGTTATAACCACGACATCGTTTTGATTGAGATTGGTTTTACCTGTTGTATGAGAAGATTGATAAGGAGTCGATTCAAGTTCAAGTAAACAGCGGGATGTTGCGCTCAGACCGATTTCAACCGGTCCGGGAGTTAAGATCTCTGATACAACGGCTTTGGCGATATCTTTGTTTTCTTTCCAATCCGGTGCGATATCCATGGCATGGCAGCAAACGTTTTGCCACTCAATCGAGGCTGTTTTGGCAAGCCCGGCCAGTCCCCCTTGCAAGGGGTTTGGTATGCCCCGGCCCTTGAAACCGAAATAACCGTCAAGGCGGGTTAAGGTGGCAAAAATCGCGCCTGAATTTTTAGCCCCGGCCGCGTCAAGAAGGCCGGGAACTGCTTTCCGGGTAAGCTCAAAAGCGTCTTTTAAAAAGTTTTCCGTGGTCTGATCAGCAACCTTGTTCCAATGGGTGTTACCGATCAACTCCGTGGTGGGGAGGATAACAAGGCCGCCGGCTTGTTCGAGTTGTTTTTTCCCTTTTAACAGGTCGGGTAAAACAAGGGTGGCATCAATTTTACGAGATTTAAACTCATCGACAATCGCCTTTGCGAGTCCGGCCTTGTCATCGGTAACAAAAACTTTTCGTCCGTCTGCAATGGATATCGGCTCACCTTGTTCAAACGGTTTTTCAACAATGGATACGATTTTTCTGTCTATACCTGTTGTTGTGTTTTCAGGGTTTTTTTTTTCTGCTGTTTCAGAAGAGGGTCCTGAAGTTTTATCGGAAGATGTGTTCTGTCTTTCTTGATGGGTATTATTGTCGGTTTTTCCGGAAAGGTGTCCCGCGATTTGCCCGAGGGTCTTCAAACTGCCCATGATATCCGGCGGAATGGAAGGGAGATCGGGCATTTTTTCTTCAAGAGCGGACAGAATTTCGACCCGTTTGATGGAGTCCACACCCAGATCCGTCTCAATATCCATGTCAGGGGCGAGCATCTCAACCGGGTAACCGGTAA
>JAFDHS010000310.1 GCA_019308655.1 Deltaproteobacteria bacterium | reverse complement strand
TTTCCTTATATTACACTTCTTAATTGCTTCTCTTCCACATCACCTCCCTTATCCTTATTTGCCTCACAAAAAAAGCCACGAAGACACATCACCCGTTCTCGGGTCACAGCCTTCCTGGCTTATTCTCTATCTATATTAAAAAGTTCTTTGACTACAAACGCAACTTCTTGTCACGATTTTTACTAAAAAATATTCTTACTTGACTACTTACCTTTTGTCAACACCAAAAAAGTAGTTTTCAAAAAAAGGAGAAAAACCCTGCTATCCTGTCCAAATAACAAAAGCAATGTAAGTTCTTATAGTGCTACGACATTAAAAACTGATATCCCTGAATTCCCAGTGGTTCTCAGGTCCCCATATATAGTAGAGACGTCATGCATGACGTCTCTGCCATGATGGATTTTTATATCGGATAACTATAATAATCTCGGATAGTTTACTTCCGAGGTTTGCTGAATAAAACCGACTTTTTTTCTGTATCTACGGTTTTGAATTGCATTAGAGAAGTCCCATAAAAGTTCATCCTTTTTTATTATTTCGGATTCTCTTCTTATTATCAAAATAAAGATAAAATAATGCACCCAAACCAATTGTTCCTATCCCAAATAACGAGGTGACCGGCCTGCTCTTGATGCAAAAATAGATAATCCACAGGTTGCCCAGGATAAATAACAATGGTGTTACAGGATATCCAAAGGTTTTGTAACCGTTTGACAGTTTTGGCTGCCGGGTACGGATGACCATCAGTCCCACAACCGTGAGCATGGCAGATAACGAGAGGGTAAAGCCGATGTACAAAAGCAGTTTATCAAAGGACGCAGTGATAACCATGAGAATGGCAATACCGGCTTGTAAAAAAATGGAAAATCCGGGCGTTCTGTGCAATTTGCTCAAGCTGCCAAAAAGCTCAAAGAAGACCCCATCTTTTGCCATGGCGTAATAAACTCTCGGCCCGGTCATAATCATAGCGCTTAGAACGGACATAAGGCCTATGGCAATAGCTCCGCTGAAATATCTGCTGATATTATCACCGAACAGGGAAACGGCAGATGTTGACCCGACTTCAAGAACTCCGCTCATTTTGTTTGCAGGAATGGCGTAAATATATACGACGTTCAAAAGCAGGTAAAAGCATATGACCAGAAATGTGCCGGCAAATAAGGCAAGGGGAATATTTCTGCCGGGGTTTTTAACTTCCCCTCCCACATAAGCAATGGCATTCCAGCCGCTGTAAGCAAATGAGACAAATATCAGCGAAATGGCAAATTTGTCCTGAAAGACCGTACTCAAGTCTATACCTTCCGAGAAATTGCACGTTGAGCCGTTACCCAGGCAGAGTCCGCTTATAATAAAGACAAGGATGAAAACTATCTTAAAAATAGTCAATACATTCTGGACCCTGCTGCCAAACATGAGGCTGTGATAGTGGATCAATGAAAAGATAATAATGATACTGATAGCTGTTAGGGTTATCGGCGATATCGTTATGATATTGATGCCCAATAGAGGGATCTCGATTTTGAAGCCCATGGGAAGTGCAAAAGAGCGAAAGAAATAGGTTGCAAAGGCAATGGAAGCCGCTGCAATGGGAGCTGAAAATCCCACGATCAGAGAGATCCAGCCGGAGAGGAATCCTACCCATTTGTTAAAGCTTTCCCTTAAGAATATGTATTCCCCTCCTGCCTTTGGGAAAATGGCCCCCAACTCTCCATAGCAAAGAGCACCGCACAGGGCGAATATTCCCCCGACAAACCAGCAAAGAAGCATGGTTTGAGGGTTTTTGAGCTCTTGAATAATAAAACCGGATGTTGTAAATATGCCGGTTCCAACCATATTGGCAATAACCAGGATCGTTGCTGAAAACAGACCGATTTCTCTTTGCAGAGCGTGGCCATTTAGTTTGTTCTTCATAATTTTTACAAGATTTGCGTCTTAAAATATTTTTTGAATTAAAGTTGCAAGGATACCCTCAAAAGGCTCCTTGATTGAATCCGCAATCTAAAACCTAAGCCGGATAAACCGGGAAAGTGCCTAAAGTGAGCTAAAGTTTGAAGTGCCTAAAGTTAATGAGTCGCTTCGCTCCGTCTTTTTAAATATAAAATTGATAGAATTCCTAAACTTTAGGCACTTTAGATCACTTTAGTCACTTTGCACTTTTTTAAATTCTGAATTTTTTTTTTTTTTTTTCACAAAATCCAGAATTAAGAGGCCTATTCAATGACCTCTTCAAAAATCTTCTTTCGATCCATTTTATACCAATAATCTATGGACAATTTGCGAATATGGGCAAAGTATTCAGGGTTGAGCCCTCCGTATTCTTTTAATGCGGCCTTGATGTCTGCCCGTATTTTATCCACGGTTGTTTT
>JAFDHS010000309.1 GCA_019308655.1 Deltaproteobacteria bacterium | reverse complement strand
AGGTCCGGCTGAAGAAGGCATACACGGTTATCGAGGACCTTGTGAAAGGTTCCCGGTACATGAAGCCCAATGGCAAAGCCGGTATCAATATCTTCTCTGCCCAACTCATCCGGCAGCAGCCATCTTTTGTCGGAGCAGGAAAATTCCATCTTGTTCCGGTATCCGAAAATCAGGTCCGAAGGGATTGCAGGCCGGACCAGAACATCTTTTACAAGCCCGATATGCTCTATGGAATCGGCAACATGCTGCCGTTTGTACTCGAGCTGTTTGTCATACTTTAAAAACTGCCACTTGCAGCCGCCGCAAAAACCGCTGTACGGACAAGGCGCATTGGTCCTGAACGGCGACGGTTCCAGAAGCTCTATGACACATGCCTCTGCATAGTTTTTTTTCTTTTTGACAATACGTACCCGTACCCGGTCCAAAGGGACGGCCTGGTCGACAAAAACGGTAAATCCGTCAACCCGTGCAATCCCTTTGCCGCCAAACGCCACATCCGAGATGGAAAGTTCTATTTCTTCCTTTTTTTTAACGGTCATATACCCGTTCCTTGTTTCAGTGGTTCCATAAATTTTAACTTTTTTTGTAACGACGATTACATACTTGAGTTTTGGAGAAAAATTAAAACTCGAAAACTCAAGCTAATATACTTTTAAAAAACAATTAAAATCAAGAAATCATTCAGCAAGTATGACAGCAATTTTAATTTTGAAGAAGAACACCCCCCTTGCCCCCCTCAAAGGGGGAATTTTTCGGTTAAATTATAGGGGGATCTTCATGAATTCCCCCTTTGAAGGGGGATAAGGGGGATGTAACACAAAACTGTAAGAAGAAAATGCCATAATTAGAATTGCTGCGAGTATGAGACACAACTTGCAACGATACGGATTAAATGCTATCAATGAGGCGTTTGCTTTGTAAAAATAAAGTATTCAAAATGTGAAATAAATTTCACAAACCTTGTTAAATTTATTCCCAATATTTCAGATTCAATCTCCTTTTAATTTCGTTAAGTTCGACATTGAGCAGATATTTTGATCAAAATTTGTCAAAAAACGATAGTATTAGCGTCTAACTATTTGATTTTATTGCTACTAAATGTCGGTTAAGTCTTTATTTTTTTTATTATTTCAATCAACAATTATTTTTGCATGATTTTTGCATTCCACACATTTAGCCTCTTAATTCTGAAATTTGTGCTTTTTATGGTAAAAATTTCAGAATTTAAAAAAGCGTAAAGAGAGTAAAGTGGATTTAAAGTGCGTTTTTGATTTTTTTCTTAAAAATCCAGGATAATCCCGGCTCTTTTTACGCACAAAGAATCAGGAGAAACACGTTATGAGGAATGCAATCATAGAGACGAAAATAATTAATACCGGTGAGAGACGTTTAGGCATCGATAGACGACAATTTTCATACACAGACTACGTTCCTGAGAGAAGATCGAGTAAAGAGCGTCGAAAAGGATTTGATCGCAGAAGCGGATTTGATCGCAGAAATAAAAACGGCATGGAACATAGATAATCTTTACTCGTTTGATCTTGTATGAAAATCCATATGATACCTGCGCAGAAAAGAACCACACAAATTCAATCTGCAAATACTATTCGTATGCGCTAAAAAAAGGAGGTATATTATGAAAAAGCGCTTGGGTGACAGGCTGATAGAAAACAAACTCATTACAGAGGAACAACTCCATGCGGCTCTGGAGCGGCAACGGATCCACGGGGGACGAATTGGCTACAACCTGCTTGCTCTCAACCTCATCAGCAAAGAGGAGCTTTCCAGGTTCTTCAAGATGTCCCCGCCGATTCCCAAAACTGTGGAAGAGACCGGCCTTGAATTCTCCTTTATTACAGACCTTATAATGAAACACGTGCTCTTTATGGGAGAATTCACCATCTCGAAAGTGTCGGACAGGATAAAGCTGTCGTTTCCTGTGGTTGAAAAAGCCATTGACATGCTCCGGAATGAACGCTTCTTAGAGGTAAAAAGTGCGGCACAATTGACCAAATCCACGTATCAGTTTGCCATTACCGAACAGGGAAGGAACCGTAGCAATGGTCTTCTCGATCTATGCCGATACATCGGCCCCGCGCCGGTGACCCTGGAGCAGTACCGGAGGATGGTTGAGATGCAGACCGTCAAAAACCTCATAACAAACGAAGAGAGCATCAAGAACGCCTTTTCTCATCTTGTCGTAAGCGATCAGATCCTGGGAAGAGTCGGCCCGGCAGTATGCTCCGGCAGGGCAATATTTCTCTACGGCCCACCCGGCAACGGAAAAACAACCATTGCAGAGACCATCGGCAAGGTCCTTCCCGAAACGGTTTTCATGCCCCATGCGCTCCTGGCAGGCGGTGAAAT
>JAFDHS010000308.1 GCA_019308655.1 Deltaproteobacteria bacterium | reverse complement strand
CAAGATGATGCTCTCCGGCGCCAACGCCCTCATTCTCGATGAGCCCAACAACCATCTCGACCTTGAGTCAATCACCTCTTTGAACAATGCCCTGATGGCTTTTTCGGAGGTGGTGCTCTTTGCCTCCCATGACCATCAGTTTGTGTCCACCGTGGCAAACAGGATTGTCGAAATCACTCAGAGCGGCATCATCGACGTGACGATGGATTTTGATGAGTACCTGGCAATGAAGGAAGCGCGTCTGTCCGGTGAGAACGATAAGCTGGACAGGCAGGCAGCTTAGTGAGTCTGAAGGGTAAGTACTGAAACTGAAACTAAATTTTACATATCAAAATTAATGCTAAAACTCAATGAAATTCAAGTATTTTTTAAGTTTAGTTTTTTTGTTTTTATATAGAATATTATAGAAAATTAGATACTATATAACAACCTTACTCCAGAGGCTTTACGTCCCATATTTTACGGGCATATTCAAGGACCGACCGATCACTTGAAAATTTTCCCATGTTGGCCGTGTTTAAAATCGACCGGCGGGTCCATTCTTTTGGATTCCGATAAACACGGCCGACTTGTTCCTGGGCGTTGATGAATTGCCGGTAATCCGCCAGCACCAGATATTTGTCACCATCCATTATCAGCTTATCCCAGATCGGCTTGAACAGATCCGGTTCATCAGGTGTAAAGTTTCCAAAACGAATCATGTCCAGAGCTTTTTTCAGCTCCGGATCTTTCCGGTAATAATCGCCGGGATTATATCCCTCTTCCCGGAGTTTTTCTACTGTTTCCGCATCAAGGCCGAAGATAAAAATATTCTCCCGGCCGACTTCTTCCATGATTTCAATATTGGCACCGTCCAGTGTTCCGATAATCAGGGCACCGTTCAGGGCGAATTTCATGTTGCCGGTTCCGGAAGCCTCTGTTCCGGCCGTGGAAATCTGCTCGGACAGATCAGCTGCCGGAATAACTTTTTCGGCCTGGGAAACACAGTAATTGGGCAGAAAAATTACTTTGAGTTTTTCATTGACCTCCGGATCATTATTCATCGTTTCGGCAACCGAATTAATCAGTTTGATAATCAATTTGGCCAGAAAATAACCGGGAGCAGCTTTACCACCGAATATCACGGCCCGTGGAACAACATCCAGGTCCGGATTATCTTTTAAACGGTTATAAAGGGTGATGACGTGCAAAATATTCAAAAGCTGCCGCTTATATTCATGAATCCGTTTAACATGTGGGATAGAGAACTTTTGAAATATTCTCACTGAAAATCTTAGACTCCATGGCCCCGATATAGTCCCCTTTCTGGAATTCTTCGAGGTTGAATTCCCGACTGGATATAGCCGCCCATAAACGCATATTATTGGTATTATGGTTGGCGTAACCGGGAATAAAGATATCACAGGCCATGGCCATCACATTGTCGGTATCCACCCAGCGGTTTTTTTGACTGCCGTTTTCATCCCTATAGATTTCCGTGCGACCGTAAAATTTTACCTCGTAAAGAAACCCGCGACGGGTGATTTCCCATGGACTTCCCCTTCTCAGCCAATTGTCACTCCGTTCAACCTGATAGCCGTTCACAATGTTTTGGAAAAAAATACCGTAGTCGTATCGAATGCCATACCCATAAGCGGGAATTTTCAAACCGGCCATGGAATCCATATAGCAGGAAGCCAGCCGTCCCAGCCCACCATTTCCAAGACCGGCATCCCACTCCTCATCCGCCAGATCTTCCAGAGTAAAATCGACATCATCCAGTACCTGGAGACATTCATCTTTGATTTGCATATTGGTAATGTAATTCATCAGAAAACGGCCGGGTAAAAATTCCAGCGAAAGATAATAGACCCGCTTGGTTTTTTTGCTGTAAAAAGAACGCTGGGTTTTGAGCCGGCTTTCGATCAGTCTGTCCCGCACACTGAACGCCAGCCCTTGGTAATAGGTATCTTTTCTCGGAGGAACATTAATCATTGCCCAGATAAGAGACGATGTGATGGTGAATATTCTGTTTGAGAAAACCGCTCTTAAGGGTTTCTTCAATATAGTTGAAATTTGAACGATCTTTTTTTTGGGTCATCATATCTCCTTGAGCTTCGGAGGAGGGAAAATGAAAAGCGCATGAGAATTCCGTTATTCACCGCGCGCAGCGATCCAGATCGTATGGCGGGCACCTTTTTTACCACGCGCCCGCACCCGGACCTGCTCCACCCTGAACCCTGCCTTGCACAAACGTTTCGTGAATTCGCGGTCAGGACCGGCGGACCACACAGCCAACACACCCTCCGGCCGCAAGGCCCCAAAGGACGCATGCAGCCCGTCCATGGTGTAGAGCCAATCATTGTTTTTGGAGGTTAAACCATCGGGGCC
>JAFDHS010000307.1 GCA_019308655.1 Deltaproteobacteria bacterium | reverse complement strand
AGATTGAAACGAGGGGAAAAAGATCAACGTATTTATCTGCTGCGACAACGTTTAGAAATGAGCGGGGACCTGATTTGGCAGCAAACAGCAGATAAGAGCCGATTCGATAAAAATCTTGAAACGGCAGTTAAAAAGTTTCAAGCCCGCCACGGGCTGAAAGCAGACGGCATTGTCGGCCCCCAAACACAAACAGCCCTCAATATTTCGGCCAGGGACCGCCGGCGCCAGCTCTTATTAAATTTGGAACGTTGGCGATGGCTCACTCACAACTGGGGAGATCGGTATATTCTCGTGAATACCGCATCTTTCAACCTGGAAGCTTACCAGGGTGAAGAACAACAATTGGATATGCGGGTCGTTGTGGGTAAAACTTATACCAAAACTCCCGTATTCAGTAAACAAATGCAGTATCTGACCATTAATCCCTACTGGAATGTGCCCCGCAGTATTGTCATTGATGAGTTATTGCCCAAAATCAAACAGGACGCCGTCTATCTGGAAAAAAATCATTACGAGTTGATTTCCGGATGGAAAGAACCAGCCATTATCACAGATCCCTATACGATCGAATGGGAAACAATAAATGACAAAAATTTTCCCGGACGTCTGCGACAACAACCGGGCCCCTGGAATCCCATGGGACGCATTAAATTTATGTTCCCCAATCGTTTTAATGTGTATCTGCACGACACTTCCCAACCCTATTTGTTCCAAAATAACAATAGAGCGCTGAGCCATGGCTGTATCCGGGTTGAACAACCGGTTGATCTCGCATTGTTTGTACTTCAGAATGATTCTTCCTGGACACGGGAGCGTATTCAGCATCTCATGAACAGTGGGGAAAAGCATGTTGTACGGATCATGCGTCCCTGCATGGTTCATCTTTTATATTGGACGGCTTGGGTCGGCAAGAACGGAGAGCTTCAATTTCGGAAAGATATTTATAATCGTGATGGGGTCTTGTGGAACGCTCTAAACAAAGTACCCGAACCTGAAAACTTTCACCAGGAACGAACCGGACCAACATCCAGGTGAATAAATTGCGAATATTTTCCTACGCCGCCCACTTTTAAACATTTTCCTGCCTTTTGGACCGCCGACAAATCAACGCCATCCAAGCGAACATCCGCAGCCATGCCTTTCATATGATAACTTCTTTTAGCTACCTTTTGGCTCTTTGAGCGAAGCAATTCATTGTATTCAGGTGATCGATAGCCGGAAACCAACTCATATGTGCGTTCATTAGCTCCAAGATAGGAGCGGAGAACATCCAAAAGCACAAAAAGCTGAGGGTCAATCCGGTGAACCTGTTCGTTATAATGACACCTGAAGAAACAGTTGAGCCGATTTAAAGCGGTTTGATCAAAAAAACCATTTTGATCAAGATAATCCACAGTTAAAGATTCATTTGTATGAGTATTGTAAAATGATAGTTTCCGTGAACAATTGGATTTCAAGGAAGATGCTTCAACAAACTGAGACCATATGGGAGTAAAAGTTCCAAGAAGAATCAATTTCAGTGCATGTCTTCGATTCATTATCATTCCTTCAGGACATCTCATCATCATATCCTTGGACGAGAACCTCTCTTGGTTTGGCACCATCGGAAGGCCCTACGATCCCCTCTTTTTCCATTACTTCGACAATACGGGCAGCTCTGTTATACCCGATACGAAAATGACGCTGTATCATAGATATCGAGGCCTGCTTTGTCTTTGTGACAAAAGCTACGGCTTCGTCATATTTTTCGTCATAATCTTCATCGCCAAGGGTTTCTTTTTTCTCTTCATGTAATTCGGTGACTTCTTCAACATATTCAGGTTGTTGCTGGTCTTTTAAGAAATCTATAACTTCCCCCAACTCTTCATCAGATATAAATGATCCGTGGATTCTTTGGAGTTTTGCGGTGCCTGGAGGCAAAAAAAGCATATCTCCGTTTCCAAGGAGGTTTTCCGCTCCGTTTGAATCAATGATGGTCCTTGAATCCGTCTTGGAAGAAACCTGAAAAGAAAGACGCGTAGGGAAATTTGCCTTGATGATCCCGGTAAGAACATCCACCGACGGCCTCTGGGTCGCCAGGACCAAATGAATTCCGGAAGCCCTTGCCATTTGAGCAAGGCGGGTCAGTGCAACCTCTACATCACGTGAAGAGACCATCATAAGATCTGCAAGCTCGTCAATAATAATAACAATAAACGGAAGTTTTTCAGGCGGATTCTCTTCATCCTCTTTATTTTCTTTGCCGACCTTTTGATTATATTGCTTTATATTTCTGACCTTCTTTTCAGCCAATATCTCATATCTTCGTTCCATTTCACGAACAGCCCAGAACAGGGCATTGGTTGCCTTTTTCATATCGGTCACTACAGGGGTAATCAGGT
>JAFDHS010000306.1 GCA_019308655.1 Deltaproteobacteria bacterium | reverse complement strand
AGGTCTTCAAGTTCCCGTTTTTCCATATAGCCCAGTCTCCGTTTTTTATGGGGCATGGGCTTTTGTCTGTTTTTAGGGCGGGATTTTTTTTCGGGCAGAGGTTCCTGCTGCGGTTTGGGCCTTTGCATCAGCCAATCATCGTATCCACCGGCGTATTCGGCCACCTGTCCTTTGCTTTCAAAGACGATGGTACTTGTGGCCACATTGTTTAAAAAGGCCCGGTCATGGCTGACCAGCAAGAGGGTCCCCTTGTAATCGAAAAGAAGATCCTCTAAAAGTTCCAGGGTTTCCGCATCAAGATCGTTGGTGGGTTCATCCCGGTTTTTTTCTCCGCCTGAAAGAACATATACCGGTGTACGGCACCTTTCCGGTGAAAAGAGAAAATCCTGAAGATAGCTTATCACATGGCGTCTTTGATCGTTAAAGACGATAAAATCGTTTCCTTCGGCGATATTTTCCTGGACGGTTTTCTGCTCTTCAAGCTGTGCCCGGAGCTGGTCGAAATAGACTATCTGAAGATTCGTGCCGTGACGGACAGAGCCGGTGTCAGGAGTAATCTCTTTTAAAAGGATCTTCAGCAGTGTGGTCTTGCCCACGCCATTGGGACCGATGATTCCCAGCTTGTCCCCCCGCATGATGGCAGTGGAAAAATTCCGGACAATGGGGTCTTCTCCATGGGAAAAGCAGATATCTTTTGCCTCGACGACAATCTTTCCGGTCCTTTCCGCCTCCTGAATCCGCAACCTGACATTTCCGGTTTTACCGCGGCGTGCCCGATAGGTTTCACGCATTTTTTCCAGGGCCCTGACGCGCCCCTCGTTCCGCGTCCGTCGGGCCTTGATACCCTGTCTGATCCAGACCTCTTCCTGGGATAACTTTTTGTCAAATACCCTGTTTTGTCTTTCTTCTGCTTGAAAAGCCGCCTCTCTGCGTTTTAAATAGGTATCATAGTCACAGTCATAGGAAACAAGGCGGCCCCGATCCAGTTCCATGATCCTGTTGGCGATTTTTTTAAGAAAAGCACGATCATGGGTGATAAAGAGCAGGGTCTTTACATGGCGCAGAATAAATTCTTCCATCCAGATGATGGAATCGATATCAAGATGGTTGGTGGGTTCGTCCAGCAGGAGCAGGTCCGGTTCCAGGGCAAGGGCACGGGTGAAAAGGGTCCGCCGTTTCATTCCTGCCGAAAGGTCGGCGAATTTTTTTTCAGGATCAAGCCGGGTCCGGGACAGAACGCTTTCGATCTGCCGTAAAAGATTCCATCCCCCACCGGAGTCCAGCATGTGCTGCAGCTCATCCCGTCTTTTTGCAAGCTCGGGAGTGCCCATGGCTTCAGGTATTTTGCAAATCCGGTTGTATTCGGCCATGGCCTTGCCTTTTTTACCGAGGCCTTCGGCAACCACGTCGAAAATCGTTCCGTCAAATCCCGAAGGGACATCCTGTTCCAAGGCTGCAACGGTGATTCCCTGCTGCCGCCAGATATCACCGCTGTCAGGAAGCATTTTTCCTCCGAAGAGCTTCAGCATGGTGGACTTTCCCACACCGTTGCGACCGATCAGACAGACACGTTCTCCTTTTTCGATCTGAAGGGTTATGTTTTCAAGCAAAGGGGGATCGGCAAAGCCCCAGCACACGTCCCGCATTCCGATCAACGCCATGGTTCAATCCTTTTTGGTATCTTATTTCTGAAATTTACGCTTGTCATGGCAAAAAAATCTTTTTGCCACCAAGGCACAAAGACACGAAGAATATAATATACAAAAAATACTTTGTGTCTTCGTGACTTTGTGGCGAATAATTTTAGTTCCGGTTTATCCGTGTTACAGGATTTCAATACAGTTCATATTTGGCTACTCTTCCATCCAGGCCGGCGTTTCTTATGGGTTTTTTCCAAGCCGGTTTAAGGCCGATCTTTTTTAACATTTCCCGGTTGCCAAAGTAAATGTAGGCCTGTGATCCTTTGCAGCGCTGTTTTAAAAAATCGCCGAAATTTTTGTAAAATTCTCCCAGGTCCTCCTCTTTTTTTAAACGGATTCCATAGGGCGGATTGCACATAATCACGCTATTCTCAAGGTTGGAAATATCTTTAAAGTCCGTCCGGCAAATTTTAATCATTTCGCCGCCGGGAAGAATTCGGCAATTGGTTTTAGCGGCCTTTACGGCCATTCGCTCGATATCACTTCCTGCTATAAGTTCCGGGGGAAGGGGACTTATTTTTTCATCCGCCTTTTTTTTTATACTTTCCCAAAGGCCTTTGTTGAAATCGGGCAGAAAACAAAAACCAAAGTTTTTTTTCAAAAAGCCTGCGGGTATTCTGCATGTTTTCATCAGGGCTTCACAAAGAAGGGTTCCGGAACCGCACATGGGATCATAGAGTGGTTTTTCACCTTTCCAGCCGGAAAGCGCCACCATGGCTGCGGCAAGGGTTTCCTGCATGGGGGCTTCCACGCTTTCGCGCCGGTAGCCGCGGCGATGCAGAGAGCCGCCGGAAGTATCAAAACTGATGGTTGCCCTGGTGTTTTCAATATGAAGGTTCAGCCAGACATCCGGGTTTATCCGGTCTACATTGGGCCGTTTGCCGAATTTTATTTTTTCCTGAAAAAATCCGCTACGGCATCTTTCAGGCACAGGGCTGCAAACTTTGAATGCTTTATATTGATGTTGCCCGAAACATTGGCAAATATCCCGAACGTGTTACGAACGGAAAAAAAAGCCGGCCAGTCGATGCCGCTTCCGGCCCGGTAAAGATCGTCGCGGTTGAGGCATTCAAATGAAACCAGAGGGGCCAGAACCCTTGTAACCAGCCGGGCGTTATAGTTGATGCCATACAACGTCGCCCGGTCTGCGGAAAAATGGATGCCGCGAAACCCCGGCTTAATGTTTCTTGCGCCAAGGGCTTCAAGTTCCTTTACGGCAAGCTCTTCAAAACCTTCGGCAATCTGGACAAAATAACGTTCGGTTTTCTGATATTCAAATATACTTCTTTTTTTGATGAGGATGTGATTCATTGTTTTTGTCCATAAGAAAGTCAACAAGATTAAGCTGTTTTATGCCTTCAAAATCGTGACCGAAAATGCTGTCCATGCTTATGACATATTTGGGATAATTATCCCTGATCTGCTGTAGTACGGAAAATTCACGTTCGATAGTTTCTTTTGATGCCAGAAGGTATGAGACTTGAATATAGATTTTTTTATTTTCTTTTGTTGCAATGAAATCGACCTCTTTGTTCCTCATTTTGCCAAGGTGAACCGTGTATCCTCTTCTTTTAAGTTCGAGAAAAACAATATTTTCAAGGATGCCTGAAATATCGGATTCACGAAAACCAAGAAGCGCGTGTCTGAGTCCGATGTCACCCAGGTAGTATTTTTCATGGAGTTCAAGGAGGCGTTTTCCTTTAATATCATACCTTGGAACTTTATGGATAACAAAAGTTGAGATAAGGTAGGAAAGGTAATTCTGAACGGTTTCCACACCTACCTTTAAATTTTGGGATTTGAGATAATCCGTTATTTTTTTTGCGGAAAAAATATTGCCGATGTTGTCAAAAATATATTTAGTGAGATTCTCCAGGAGAGAAACATTACGTACGTTGTTTCTCTTGATCACATCTTTCAGGAGAATGGTGTTGTAAATGGAATTCAGGTATTGAAAGACCACCTCTTCATTTAAATCAAATGCATGAAGTGCGGGAAGACCCCCAAATTTCAAATAATCCTTGAAATTTTCCGCTTTATCAGCGTGTTGCTTTTGCCTGAACCGGATAAACTCGCTAAAACCCAGAGAGTAAACCGGAATCTCAACATATCTGCCGGAAAGCAGCGTAGCAAGTTCAGAGGAGAGGAGATTCGCATTTGAGCCGGTTATAAAAATATCCATGTCACCCTGTGAGAAAAAGGAATTAACCGCTTTTTCCCATGATTCAATCTCCTGAATTTCATCAATAAAGAGGTATTTATGACCTCTTATATTGTTGAATCTTTTTTTTACATATTCATATAGGTCTTTGTAATTTTTGATGAAATCATATTCAAGCGATTCCCTGTTAATATACAGGATCTGTTTTTCTTCGGTATCACCTTCAAGTATGTCCTCCATAACCAGTTTGAGAAGACAGCTTTTCCCCACCCGCCGCATGCCTGTAATCACCTTAATTACAGGTTTATCGATAAATAAAGATATTTTTTTCTGATATAAGTTTCTTTTATACACGGCTTTTTCTGTTTAATATGATAAAGTTTCTTTTATACAGAAATAAATATTAACTATATTGCAATAAGTCAAGTTATAAAAGAAACTTTTATTGTGTTTTCGTATAAGGGACTTGTGAATCTGGGGTCGGATCTAAATAAGTTCTTGATTTGTAAGGGATATCATCCCAAAAGCAAGCATTTTCAGCTCTTAAAGAGCTATTTTTAGAGGCAAAATTGCCGCTGTAAGCGAAACCACACAGAGGGTCATTATGTTTGGCTTTTATAATACATTCTCTCGCTCCCAAGAAGGAGTGTGGGAACGAGGTGAATGGCAGATATATTATGGCATCGTGAGACTTCCAATGACCGCATGCAGGGATTAGCCCTAAATTCGATTATTTCATGCGGCATCCTTTAAATGGAGGTCTACTTTTATACCCGCCCTTACCAGCATATTGACCAACATATCAATGGTAAACCGGTCGATTTTTCCCCGCACTTGCTTCGGATAAAAAGATTTTGCGCCATTGCCGGATCTTTTTCAATGGCATCAAAAACATTGTCATACGTTTGGGTCATATCTTTTTACCTTTCTGTAATTTTTCTATATCGTTTCCTGGCCAGCTCGATATCTTTTTTTGGGGTTGTCTGCGTCTTTTTCTGAAAGGCATGCAAAACGTGAACTGCATCTTTAAATTTAGCGACATATATAACCCTGAACTGGCCGCCGATATGGATACGGATTTCTTTAACCCCCTTACCGATGGTTTGCATGGGCTTCCATTCGTCCGGCTCACTCCCGAATTGTACTTGCATGAGCTGATAACCGGTTTCATGATTGTTTTATATAAAATTTTATATATCTTGTCAAAAGTAATCCGACATTGAGCAGCTGCATTTTTAAAAAATTTGGATAAACTCCTCTGTACTGAATTGTATACCATATTCGCTGAATTTATTTCTGAGGGGGGGCATGAATCTTGGAATAAAACCCTTGGATCATCTCGGAATATTGCCGGATATATCAAATTTCTTCTACTCAGGGTTGCTCAATGTCGGATACAAAAGCCGGGAAACTGAAAATCGCGGGCTTAATCCGATGCCTGCCTGAAAAAGGTCAAAATGCATTTGAGGGCCTTGCATCGGACATCCGGTTGGGAAAGGAAGTGGTCGCCTTCCAGGGGACTGAACCGGACCTGAGGGCAAATGCGTTTAATTTTGGCCCTGTAATGGGATTCGGAAAGTGCTTCATACA
>JAFDHS010000305.1 GCA_019308655.1 Deltaproteobacteria bacterium | reverse complement strand
AAAAGATACCTGAGTCGTTACAGCCATTCAAATAAACCGCAAACAGGGAAATGGTCGGAGGGGTAGGCGCCTTTAAATTTGTCTTTTATGATTTCCCGGTTTTTTGAATTTATGCTCCCGCAATAAAGAAGCCAGTCGATGTGTCCCCCCTTGCACGTTCCCGTGAACGCGTGATGGGTGCATGAAAATTTTCCGGGAAAAATATCTTTTAAAATAATACCCCATTTATTTTTTGCGGTAAATTCATTGTAGCATGGACTGCCCGGTTCGGCATTGAAGTCCCCCATCAGCAGAACAGGAATATCCCTGGGAAGGTGTGAAAGTTTTTCGATTATAATTTGAGCGCTTTTTAACTGCACGGAAGGTTCAAAATCAAAGTGGGTGTTTACAAGGATAATCGATCGGTCATTATTTTTGAAAATACCTATAACGCATTGTCTGGGCCATATGCTTTTGGGCAGACGGCTGGGAACAGAGGGGGTATCACTTAAAAAAAAGTGCTCTTCATGGATACATTCCCATGAGTTTTTATAAAAGATAATGTTGTCTTGCCAGTTGGAAGGGGCCGGGGTTCGTTTGCCGATAAAATTATAGTCCTGGAGTATCTCCTGAAAGTAATCTTTTTGAAAATTATTGACTTCCTGCATGGCTATAAAATCGACTTTATGGATCTGGAAAAGAGATGCGAACCTGTTTTTTCTGTATATCCAGTTGTTGGGTCCGTCATCGGCAAGACCGAAACGAATATTTACCGTCATCACAGAAAAAGCCGGTTGATTTTTACAAATTTTTTCCATTGCTTACCACAGTTATTTTTAATCCACGATCCTAATCCGGATAAATGAAAAAAGTGAGCTAAAGTGATCTAAAGTTTGAAGTGAGCTAAAGTTAATGAGTCGCTTCGCTCCGTCTTTTTTATATAAAATTGATAGAATAGCCTTTTTAAGACGTGTCACCGACACGTCTCTACAAACGTTTAGCTCACTTCACACTTTTTTTACTCGTCACCAAACGAGATGCCCATATCCCTTGCTGCACGAATGATATCACTGGTAAGTGGAACGCTTCGCGTGCGTGAAATTGCGTCTTCAAGGGGCACGCTCTTTATATGCGGAGGATCCAGTGCAACCATTTGTCCGAAGAAACCTTCGTTTGCAAGTCTTACCGCCGCCGAACCGAACCGGGTCGCCAACAGGCGGTCGGAAGTGGTCGGCTGCCCGCCGCGCTGGAGATGACCCAGCACAAGCGAACGAGACTCATGGCCCGACAGGCGCTCAACCTCTCCGGCGACATAGTCTCCTATTCCCCCAAGCTTTACCTCCTGGCCGACCTTCTTGAATACGGTCCTTTGCTCTTCTCCTTTTGGTGTTGCCCCCTCGGCAGTGATGATGATGGCAAAGTTACTGCCTGTTTTGTAGCGTTCGTCGGTTTTCCTGACAACATACTTCATTTCAAAAGGTATTTCCGGAATAAGGATAACGTCCGCTCCGCCGGCAACACCGGCGTTCAAGGCAATCCAGCCGGCGTATCGCCCCATAACCTCAACCACCATGACCCGCTGGTGACTCTCGGCGGTGGAGTGAAGTTTGTCAATAGCATCTGTCGCAGTGGATACAGCCGTGTCAAACCCGAATGTAATGTGAGTACCATAAAGATCGTTATCGATGGTCTTCGGTATTCCGACGATGGGAAGTCCCTTGTCGTAGAATTGTTTGGCGATCCTGAGCGAACCGTCGCCGCCGATGGCAATAACGGCGTCAAGCCCTGCCTCCTTTACGCCTGCCAGAGCTTTTTCGGAGAGGTCCTTTTCTACCCACTCATCTCCGACCTTGACAGGGAAGGCAAAGGGGTTGCCGCGATTCGTGGTGCCGAGGATGGTACCGCCGATGTGGATGATTCCTTTGATGTCATCAGGGCCAAGGGATATGATATGTTTTTTCGGGTCCAGCAGCCCGGCGAACCCTCCCTTTATGCCATAAACCCTCCACCCGGAGTTCAGGGCGGTTTTAACCGTTGCGCGTATGGCAGCATTCAGTCCGGGGCAGTCTCCTCCGCCGGTGAGGATTCCGAGACGTTTGGTATGTTTTCCGGCGGGTTTGCTTCGCGATTTATTCTTTGTTCCAGGCATGTTGAATCCTTTTTTTGAGCGGTGTTTTCTTTTGATTTTTTTTTAATCCGTCACGTTTAAAGAATCCTGCATCGCCTCTTCAGCATAATATTTCTCTATCCTTGATAAAATAAATTTTTCCACATGAATTTTTTCACTGTTAGGAAGAGAATCCAACAAAAATATAAGCCGGAAGAGAATCCAACAAAAATATAAGCCGATCATGTTGATTTTTTATCTTGTTAAGTTTACTGAAAATATTTTTGATCATTATCTTTCCACCCCCTGTTATTTTTAACAGCTTTATCAGTTTTATGATTTCCGTGGATTAGTGTGAAATTTATTCTACACATAATGCTCAGTTCTTTCAATAGATTAATTTACCATAACTTTTGGGTCGGGTCTGTGTCTTGTAACGTTATCTGATACTAAAGAATTCTGGAAGGTTAATTAAAAAAATACTTGAGTGTTGGGAAAATAGTTCTTGATAAAAAAAGCACAGATGGTTTAGATTTCACGTCATTACCGCCTTCGCGGAAATGACGGATGAAATCGATGCTTGAAATAAATTGGTTTCGTTGATATTTTTTTTTAATAAATAAAATCTGAAAACTCAGGAAATAGATTTAAAAGTCTGCCACTTTGGATTGGAGATAGGAAAGTTTACTTTGGAAATCATGACAAACCAAGAAAAAAGAATACACAAAATTAAAAACTTAAAAAATCTGCCCACCCTCCCTCAGATACTGATTAAGCTTATTGAAGCCTGCAACAATGAGGAGACAACACACAAGGAATTATCTGAAATAATTTCCAAAGACCCTTCCCTCAGTGCCAAAATAATGCGCCTGGTCAATTCTTCTTATCTGGGATTGAATACCAGAATTAAGACGATTGAACAGGCTGTCGTGTATTTGGGTTCGGATGCGATCAGGAATATGGCTATAAGTGCTTCAGTCGTTCAGGTTTTCAGCCATGTGAAAGGGGACTCTTTATTCAGTTTGAACAGGTTCTGGCGGCACTCGCTTATGTGTGCCTCCATTGCAAGGAAGATAGCGAAAGAATCATCTTATGAATATCCTGAAGAAGCTTTTTTGTCGGGCCTCTTGCATGATATCGGAAAACTTGTGCTCTGGGTTAATTTCAAAGAGGATTATCCCGAGATTTTAAAAGACTGCGAAGAAAATCCCGAATTGTTCATTGGAGCAGAAATGAGACTGGGAACAACCCATTGCGAAGTCGGTGCATTCCTGATCAGGCAATGGAAGTTTAATCCCCTTGTGGCAGATGCCGTTCTTTATCATCATGAACCTGTAGATAAAATTTTACATGCTTTGCCGCTTGTTAAGATAGTATATGTGGCAAATATTCTTTGTGTGAAATATGATGAAG
>JAFDHS010000304.1 GCA_019308655.1 Deltaproteobacteria bacterium | reverse complement strand
TTAACCATTGGCCTGGAGTACTGGAGTATTGGAGAACACCTTTTTCAGTCGTATTCGACGTTCCATATTTGGAGGTCCCATTAATCCTGAAACCGGGCGGAAACGCAAACAGGCCGTATTCAACAACCTGATTTTGCATATTCACCCGCGGGCTGTTCCGGAACAAACACTGAAATTCACACATACCTGGGGTCTCGGAGGTATGGCTGTTGTACTGGTGATGCTTCTGCTGATCACGGGAATCTTGCTGAAGCTCGTATATGAGCCTTTTCCAGGCACGGCATATGATTCAATTATACTGATTCAAAATGATGTCTGGTTTGGGCAGCTTGTTCGAAATATTCATCATTGGAGCGCAAACATCCTTGTTATTGTTGTTCTTCTGCACATGCTGCGGGTCTTTTTTACCGGGGCCTTTCATCACCCCCGCCAGTTCAACTGGATAATTGGTCTTTTCCTATTCTTTTTCGTGCTCATCTCGAACTTTACCGGATATTTGCTGCCATGGGACCAACTGGCATTCTGGGCAATTACGATTTCCACAAGCATGGTTGAATACATACCAGGTGTGGGATCATGGCTTCAAAAAGCGATTAGAGGCGGTTCAGAAATCGGGCCGGAGTCCCTGAAGATCTTCTTCACCTTTCACACTGCAATTCTCCCTGCCTGTCTTGTCATACTCATGCCCTTTCACTTCTGGCGTGTGCGAAAGGCCGGAGGTGTGGTCATTCCCCGGCCTGCCAAAGAGAATCAGGGAACAGAGCGCAGGAGCGTCCCGACCATACCGAACCTGGTGTTTCGTGAACTTGTGGTCGCACTGGTCCTGATCGCTTCTATCCTGGTCTTTTCGATAATATTCAATGCACCATTGGAGGATAAGGCTAATCCGGGCTTTAGTCCCAATCCGGCCAAGGCCCCCTGGTATTTTCTGGGCATACAGGAGATGCTGCTGCACTTTCACCCCTTGTTCGCAGTTTTAGTTATTCCGCTCCTTGTCACGACCGCACTGATCCTTTTGCCTTATTTGGAATATGATTCAGACAAAACAGGTGTATGGTTTATATCTCAAAAGGGACGCCGGATGGGGATTGTTTCTGCTGTCTTAGCACTTGCTATTACTCCGATTGGAGTAATAGCCGATGAATTTTTAATGGATTTTAGCGCCAAACTGCCCGGTGTGACACCTTTGATCACTAATGGACTCCTTCCGGTAAGTATCATCTTAGCGGCTATTACCGGATTCTATATACAGATAAAAAGGAAGTTTTTTGCAACAAATAACGAGGCAATTCAGGCCTTGCTCATCTTTCTGCTGGTTTCGTTCATTATCTTGACCATTACCGGCATATGGTTCAGAGGACAGGGGATGGCGCTGGCATGGCCGTGGAGGATTGGAGTGATGGAGTGATGGAGCAAGATAAAGCAAAAACCTCTCCCCCTGAGCCTTCTCGGCGGAGCTTTTTAAAGAAAGTCTGGATGGTGTTGGGGTTTGTTGCGCTTGCCGAATTTATCGGGCTTGTTGTTGCTTTTTTAAAGCCGCGTAAGCCGCGTATCAAAGAGGGAGATTTTGGCGGGATTATCACAGCCGGTGCAGTTGATGATTTTGCTCCGAATTCCGTGACGGCATTCAGACAAGGCAAGTTTTATCTTTCAAGGCTCGAAGATGGAGGGTTTCTGGCCTTGTCCAGGAAATGCACTCACCTTGGATGTACCGTAACCTGGGATTCAGAAAAAAAGAGATTTGAATGCCCGTGCCATGCATCTGCGTTTGATAACAAGGGAAACGTAATCAACCCGCCAGCCCCCCGTGCCCTGGATCTTTATGCGGTCAGCATTGAGAACGGGATTGTGAAAGTTGATACTGGAAGGAAGGCTCAGAGGAAAAGTTAGGGATATGCTTTAAATCCGGCCCATTCGAAATGGCTGTAAAAAGTAAAAGCTTTCTGGATTTTTTCTTTTTTCATAAGAACAAATGAAATACAGTCGGTAAAACTGATTGAATGGTCTGCGTATTTGCTAAAGAAGTTAAGCGCCTTTAATTCGTCTGTCTGGTCAGGTCGAAGGATAGTAAGTGCTTTTGATGCATAAATATTATTTGCTCTTTGAACCGCGAATTCACATCCTGCTCTCCTGCCAAGGAGTGTGAAGGTTTCATCTAAAACAAAGTTGCTGGTAAAACATGTTTCTTTCCTTTTGTTAATTTTCGTCCAGAATTCAACGGATTGCTGATGATATTGATCGTTGCTCAAATACCGCGCTATGAACGCTCCGGTATCTATAAAAATCATTCGCTATTCTCCATAGATATAATTGTCATGGTTCTTAGCGAGATCTGCCGGTATTTTGCCATGATAAACAGCATCATCGGCAAACAAGGGATCATCAACAGAG
>JAFDHS010000303.1 GCA_019308655.1 Deltaproteobacteria bacterium | reverse complement strand
GGCCTCAATGACACGGCAGGATATATGGGTGGACGCCATACTGGGTACGGGACTCAAATCGGATGTAAAAGCATATTTCAAACAAATCATAGACGTTATCAACAGCTTGAATAAGCCTGTTTTTGCCGTGGATATACCATCAGGCCTTAATTCAAACTCAGGCAAACCCTGCGGAACATGTATCCGGGCACAGGCCACGGCGACTTTTGCATTTGCCAAAACAGGACATCTTCTTTTTCCCGGCGCGGATTATACCGGAAAGCTTAAAATAGTCGATATCGGCATTCCACCGCATATTGCCGGGAGAATAGGGCCAAAATGCCAACTGCTGACACCGGAGGGGGTCTCCACCTGTTTTCAGCAAAGAGCTTCCGATACCCACAAGGGAAAAACCGGCCACGTTTTAATATTAGCCGGTTCTACAGGCAAAACCGGAGCAGCGGCCATGACCGCCATGGCTGCCATGAGAACCGGAGCAGGACTTGTCACTTTAGGAATCCCCAAAAGCTTAAATTCAATTATAGAATCACAACTCATAGAAGCCATGACATGCCCTCTTGCCGAAACCCCGGATGGTATGTTGGATGATTCATCATTTGATACAATAATGGGTCTTCTGTCTGACAAAAAATCTCTTGCCTTAGGACCCGGCCTGGGAACAAGCAGGCAAACAAAAAATATCGTTCACAGACTTATCCGGTCAAGCACGGTTCCACTTGTTATTGATGCAGACGGTTTGAACTGTCTGGCGGGTAATCTGCAAGTTCTGAAAGACCGAAAAGCCGAAATCATATTGACCCCTCATCCCGGAGAGATGGCAAGGCTTATGGATTTAACGCCTCAGTTTATTCAGGAGAATCGCATAAAGTGCGCCCGGGATTTTGCTGAAAATTTCGACCTTATTGTCGTGCTCAAAGGAGCAAGAACAGTTATTGCTCATCCGGACGGCAAAATAGTTATTAACCCCACGGGCAATCCGGGTATGGCATCCGGCGGCATGGGGGATGCACTTACCGGTATCATCGCGGCACTGATTGCACAGGGTCATTCTCCTGAATCCGCGGCCCATGCGGCTGTCTATCTGCACGGCATCACTGCGGATACACTGGCGGAATCAACCGGTCCTTTTGGATTTCTGGCATCCGACCTTATTAAAGAAATACCAATGCAGATTAAAAAAATGATGCATTGTCAAAAACTTAAGCTAAACCTTTAAACAGTTTAAAATGACTTCCCAGTTAAAAATAACAACCCATTCTCTTGAAGAGACACAACTATTGGGGGAAAAGACAGGTAAACTTCTTGAAGGAGGAACCGTCATAACCCTGACCGGTGATCTTGGGAGCGGAAAGACCTCTTTTGTTCAGGGACTCGCGAAAGGGCTTGATGTCCCGGAAGATTACTATATAACAAGCCCGACGTATACAATAATTAATGAATATCCCGGCAGGTGTACCCTTTTCCATGCCGACCTTTACCGTATCGGAGACTCAGCGGATTTGGAAGATATCGGTTTTTACGAAATATTACATGGTAACGGTGTGGTCGCCATCGAATGGCCAAACAAGCTCCATGATTTTTTACCTGATCATTTAGCCATACATATTAAGGTATTAAACGATGAAACACGGGAATTTCGTATTACCGGATACGGTCTTAAAGCGAATAACTTAATAAACAAACTACACCGAAAAAGTGAGCTGAAATGAGCTAAAGTTTGAAGTGAGCTAAAGTGAATGAGTCGCTTCGCTCCGTCTTTTTATAATAAAATGGGTAGAATGCCTTAACTTTAGGCACTTTAGCTCACTTTAGGCACTTCACACTTTTTTTAAATATACAGGCAAAGCCAAGGAGAAAAAATGGGCTTAATCGTACAAAAATTCGGTGGTACTTCCGTGGCGAATCTTGAGCGTATTCGAAATGTCGCGGCACGAGCAGCAAAAACATTCGACCAGGGTAACGATGTTGTGGTAATCCTTTCGGCCATGTCGGGTACAACCGACAACCTCATTAAAATGGCACATGAAATCTCGGACGCTCCTGATAAACGTGAAATGGATGTACTTCTTTCCACCGGAGAGCAAACAACGGTTGCACTTTTGGCCATGACGCTGATATCCATGAACTATCCTGCGAAATCCCTGTTAGGATTTCAGGCGGAAGTTCTTACGAATTCCAAAGCCGGAAGTGCCCGCATTGTTAATATAGGAGCCGGCCGTGTAAAGGATCTGCTTAAGGAACGTAATATTGTCGTGATCGCCGGGTTTCAAGGTTATGACGCTGAGGGTAATATTACAACTCTTGGACGGGGAGGATCGGATACTTCTGCCGTAGCCATAGCCTCGGCGCTTAATGCAGACAAATGTGAAATTTATACCGATGTAGACGGAATTTA
>JAFDHS010000302.1 GCA_019308655.1 Deltaproteobacteria bacterium | reverse complement strand
TGGAAATGTTTCCGGAGCGTTTTGCCGTTAAAGCGCTTGCGGCAAAAAAAAATATTGAATTGCTGGCCGGTCAGATAGAGCAGTTCCGTCCCGAGATTGTTGCTGTTTTTGATGAAAAAAGGGTACTTGATCTTAAGAAGATTCTCCCTTCGCCATGTAATGCTGAAATCATGCATGGGGATGACGGCTACAGGATTGCGGCTGCCTACGATTCCGTCGATATGGTGGTATCGGCCATGGTGGGAGCCGCCGGTCTTATGCCGACTCTGGCTGCAATCGATGCGGGTAAAGAGATTGCTCTGGCCAATAAAGAGACTCTTGTTATGGCGGGTGAGATCGTTATGAAAAGGGCCGAAAAAAAAGGGATAAAAATCCTTCCCATCGACAGTGAACACAGCGCAATATTTCAATGCCTCAAGGGCCATCGCAAAGAGGATCTTTCAAAGATCCTTCTTACCGCTTCCGGCGGCCCGTTTCGCAACAAATCCAAAGATGAGTTTGTAAATATCAAGCCCAAAGATGCGCTTAATCATCCCACATGGCAAATGGGCCCTAAAATAAGCATTGATTCGGCTACGCTCATGAATAAGGGCCTTGAGGTCATAGAAGCTAAATTTCTTTTTGAAGTTTCAGAGAACAGGATCGAGGTCGTGGTCCATCCGCAAAGCGTGATTCATTCAATGGTCTCTTACAAAGACGGATCGGTCATTGCACAGCTCGGAATTCCTGATATGAAAGGGGCTATTGCCTATGCCATGGCTTATCCGGAACGTCTGGATTTAAAACAGCCGATTCCAAAATTTGCAAGTATGGATGGGCTCACCTTTGAGCCGCCCGATTTGGAAAAGTTTCCCTGCCTGGCCTTTGCCTTTGAAGCCTGCAAAACAGGAGGAACCCTTCCGGCCGTATTGAATGCAGCAAACGAGGTGGCTGTTCAGGCTTTTTTAAACGAGCGTATTCCCTTTGTTAAAATACCTGATGTGATCCATGGGACAATGGCCAAACACGCTCTTGTTTCAGTTCCGGACTTGTCGGACATCATAGCGGCTGACAGGTGGGCAAGGGTAGAGGCTGAAAAGAAAGTGGGCGATGGGCAATAGGCGATGGGCGATTTCTCGTTCCCACGCTTCTGCGTGGGAATGCATACCGGAGTAACGAAGGAACTGAACAGCAGTTTAGCTTTTGCTTTTAAATTGAAACGGACAATAAACTGATGACCACAAATATTTTTGCATTTATAATCGTTTTAGGGGTACTGATCTTCTTCCATGAACTGGGCCATTTTCTTGTTGCCCGGTTGTTCGGCGTCGGCGTCGAGAAGTTTTCCCTTGGATTCGGCCCGAGACTTTTCGGTAAAAAAATCGGCAAAACCGATTATTTTCTTTCCGCCATACCCCTTGGCGGATATGTCAAAATGGTAGGGGAAGAACCGGATGCCGAGATTGACCCCGCAGATATACCTTTCTCTTTTACACACAAGCACGTTTTAAAGCGAATATTAATTGTTGCAGCCGGCCCTTTTTTTAATCTGCTTCTTGCGGCGATAATATTTTTTGGAGTTTTCAATGCGTACGGTATCTTTATATTAAAACCGACCATAGGAGAGGTTCAGGAAGGCGGCCCGGCCCACAAAAGCGGGCTTAAAAAGGGTGATCTTATCGTTGCGATTGATGGAGTCCGGCTGGAAAAATGGGAGGATATGTCGCAAATTATCAGCGAAAGTAAAGGAAAAAAAATGGTAGCATCCGTGCGCAGGGGAGAATCAACTTTAGTCCTGAATATCGTACCTGAACTTAGAACCGACAAAAATTTGTTTGGTGAAGAGATCGAGCGCTACATGATCGGGGTCACCGCTTCCGGCGATATGTTACCCAAAGATTTGAACCTGATACAGGCGTTTTCGATGAGTATAACCCAGACGTATAAAATTTCAAAGCTTACCGTACTCAGTATCGTAAAATTGATTCAAGGTACCTTATCAACAAAGACTTTGGGCGGCCCGATCATGATTGCGCAAATGGCGGGAGCCCAGGCAAAAGCGGGTGTGGCGAATCTGTTGTATTTTATTGCGCTGATCAGTGTTAATCTCGGTATACTCAATTTCCTTCCCATTCCTGTTTTGGATGGGGGGCATCTGTTTTTCTTCGGCATCGAGGCGGTAACCGGACGTCCGGTAAGTACCCGGGTGCGCGAAATTGCTCAGCAGGCAGGAATTTTTTTATTGCTTTTCCTGATGGTGTTTGTATTTTACAATGACATCGTAAGAATATTTCCCGATTTTTTTTTGATGCCGAGGGCAAGGGCATTCTCCAAAAAGCCAAAAACTATTTCGGGATTGAACTTTCTGAAGTTCGCATCATCCACGTCATTACCATTGATGCGAAACTCTCCGCTGATCAGTTGACAACCATTCAAACCGAGGTTTTTACCAATCCCGTTATCCAGGTGTCTTCCTTTGAGCCCCTTGACGTTGAATTTGACTGGTGCATCTGGGTCGGTTACCGGCCGGGCGTAAGGGATAACCCGGGCAGTACCGCTATTGAGGCTATTGAAGATCTATTAAAGATAAGGTTTGGAAAAGATGAGTCGGTCTATACGTCAAAACGCTATTGTATACAGGCTGAAAACCTTACGGCCAAAGATGCGGATAAAATAGCCGGTGAACTTCTGGCCAATGACATTGTTCAGCAGTGGAAAATTTTTCCAGGAAAAGACTGGGATGTTTCCAAAGGGGTCGGTTTTATTATTCCTAAGGTTAAGCTCGATCGCACGCCTACCGTTAAGACCATTCCCGTTGAAAGTGATTCAGCTCTGGAAAAGGTCAGTTACGAACGTAACCTCGCTTTGAATCCCAATGATATTCCCACCATAAGGGACTACTTTTTAAAAAAAGATGTGATATCGGACCGGGCTTCGGCAGGACTTTTGGAACCGACGGATATTGAACTTGAATATATCTCCCAGGCCAGAAGCGATCATTGCAACCACAATACGTTTCAAGGGCTTTTTCACTACCGGGATCTTTCCACAGGTGAGGTTGAGCGTATAGACAATCTTTTTGATACCTTCATCAAGATCCCGACA
>JAFDHS010000301.1 GCA_019308655.1 Deltaproteobacteria bacterium | reverse complement strand
TTGACGGATTTGCGGATAAGATCGGGCTGAAATGTGGCAAAATCGAGTTTATAGCCCCAGGGAAGGGACGCCTCTATTTCTTTTACATTTTTTTTCAACCGGTTCCCAAATTCGACCGCATCGACACCTTCAAGGAGAAACACGCTCAGGACAATGGCCTCCTGGCCATTGTAGTAGGCGGGATTTTGGGGCGGATCGACATATCCTTTTCTGACCGTTGCTATATCGCGCAGCGGAATGGTTCCCTGGGTTTCGGAAATCGGTATGAGAACATTTTCGATTTCCTCTATGGATTTGAACCTGCCCAATGTCTCTATGATAAATTCGACACCGTTGATGTTCATTCTGCCGCCGGGCAGGAGGATGTTCTGCTTTCTCAGGGTTTCGCCTATTACCCGGGGATCGATTTCCAATTGAGTTATTTTGGCGTTTGATACTTCGATATAGATTCGCTCTTCCTGAACGCCGGTTATATCAATCTTTTTGATACCCTTCATTAAGTTGAGGCGTTCTCGGATTTGACGGGCCCTTTCATGCATCTTTGCCATGGAAAACCCATTGCTCCAAAGCGCAATGGTTACGACGGCCGTATCGCCGAAGGTATCTTCGACCATTGGGCCGATGGTACCTTGGGGCAGATCGGGTTGAATATCATGCATTCTGTTGCGAAGCAGTTTCCACACCATCGGGAGTTCTTCCGATGGGACTTCATCTTTGATGGTCACATGGATCAAGCTTTCGCCGACTTTTGAAGTTGAATCTTTGATGTCATCCACTTCGCCCATGGTTCGGAGTTTTTCTTCGATGGGCCGGGTAATCAGACGCTCAACCTGCTCCACCGGCATTCCGGGGTTTTTTGCCATAACCAGAGCTTCGCGAATGGTAATGGACGGGTCCTCCAGTTTCGGAAGGCTTCTAAACATATAAATGCCGCCAACGACGATCAAAAACATTGTCAGTATGACGGTTCGTGAATTATTCAGTGCAAAATCGGTTATACTTTTCATTTTCCACCTCTGTTTCTCCGTCTACTGCCCCATCAGTTTAACTTTCATCCCATCAGCCAGGAAACTTACCCCGGCCACGGCAATAATGTCTCCGGCCGAGAGACCTTCATATATCACCGCCATGTTCTGCTCCGCGCCACGGCTGCGCACCGGAGTTTTTCGGACGGTGGAGGTTTCGGGGTCATACACAAACGCATACCCCTGCCTGGGTTCCTTTCCCGGAAGGATCGCCTGGACCGGAACCAGATAACCTGACTTCCGGCTCTCATCTTTTAAAAAAAGTGTGGCTTCAGCCGTCATACCGGGATTTATTCTATCAGGCGGGTTGATCAGCCCTACCTTGACCGGGAAAGCGTTGGCTTTTACAGCGGCGGAACCGATATAGCTGATACGGCCATTTATGGATTTACCCGGCAAGGTGGAAAAGCTGACCGTTGCCGGATCGCCGATATGCAGTTGATGGATCGTGGTTTCCGGAACAGCCAGCTGTACTTCCATTGCCCCTTTGGCATTAATTTCGAACATCTTCTGGCCGGCTTTTATCTCTTCATGGGGGTCCACTGACCGCCGGGCAATATTACCATCGTACGGTGCTTTCATCGTTGTATTGCGAAGATTACGTTTTGCGAGGTTCAGGTTTGCAACCTGATAATTCACGCCGCTTTTGGCTGCATTGTAATTATATTTTGCTCTGTCCAGCTTGCTTTTGGCGCCCGCACCCTGTTGATAAACCCTCTCCTGGCGCTTATAGTCCTCTTTTGTATTGACAACCTTGGCCTCGGCCTTTACAAGTTCAGCTTCAGCAGCATCTACAGCCAACCTGTAGGCTTCCTTGTCAAGAACGGCCAGTACCTGGTTTTCCTTGACCTGGTTTCCAATATCGACCTCTACGGTTTCAACCCTTCCGCTGACCTCAAAACTCAGCTTGGAAGAATCGGTTGCATAAACAATTCCGGAGAACTTGCGTATCTGAACGGTAGCCGGTTCGCTGACGGTTATCGTCTTAAGGACACGAACTTCTTCAAGGATTTCAGTTTTTTCTCTGCATGCCGTTATGGCAATCAATATGAAGACCAACAATAAAATCCGTACAAAAAAATTGTCAAAAAACGATTTCATAATAACCTCCATGTCATGCCGACACAACACCACATGAAATAGTGGGTGCTTCCCCTGCTTTTTAAATTTTTGTGTGGGTTTGTGTGGGTCTGTGGCGATTTCATATAAATGCTCCTCTTTTTCATCATCCTTTATCCGGAAAAATAATTATTTTTTTTCTGAAATTGCTTTGATTGCCTCGGGCTTTGATTGCCTCGGCTATTTGCCTGCTGAGCCTTTCCACCGTGCGGTTTTGGGCTTTCACAACCGCGGCGACATCTTCTCCTCTGACAGGTTCCTCGATATTAGCGTAACTTTTTAAGAGTTCGGTCTTTCCATTTTCGCCGAAAACGGTCCATTGGGCCCGCAACGATGCCTTTTTACCAAGATTTCCACTGAAGCGGGTGACATCCACCGTCAACTGATAATCCGTTTTGACGGACTTCAACCACGGGAAAACGGCGATTTTATCCGATCCAAGCAGGATAGAGAGATTTTCAGCCAGAACTCTGGAAAGATTGACATCCAGAGGCTCTGCCCACTCGGCCAGTGGGGCCATCCGAATTTCGTTTTGAGTGGTGCGGGTCACGATCTGGGGGCGGTCCAGCTTCATCGGAATTCTTACGGGGCCGATAACGATAACGGCGTTCTTTAAGTCGGCAACGGGTTCCGGCCGGTTTTCAGCGCTGTAAAGAGAGTTCAGCACAAAATACCTGGTGGGTTTGGATTTACGGGGATTTAAGCAGCCGGATAAAAAAATTACCATGGCAACCAGAATAAATACCGTAACTCTCAATGACTTTTTCATCCTTATTCTCCTTCCGTTTGAGCTCTTCCACGAATCAGGGCATCCGGATTTCTTTCAAGGTAATAAGCCAGAAGTCTTATGGAGCGTGCGGCCTGCGCCAGTTCACGCATCGTCGTGTCAATTTGAAATCGCAAAGGAGAACCAGCCTCCATAGCGCCGTTGACGTTTGACAGGGTCTGTCTGGTTTCATCAAGTGTTTTGGCAAAATCGAGCGCCAGCGTATCTATTTGTCCGTTGAAATTGTTGACCAGTTTTTGAGTGTCCCTCAGCGTTGAGTCTGCCGAATCTGAAGTTTGC
This sequence comes from Deltaproteobacteria bacterium, assembly GCA_019308655.1. Lineage (GTDB taxonomy): Bacteria > Desulfobacterota > Desulfobacteria > Desulfobacterales > JAFDHS01 > JAFDHS01. The sequence goes on along the minus strand of JAFDHS010000301.1, from coordinate 3,006 downwards.
TTTAAACCGGCAAGGAGGGGATTCATCTGACGGTTCAAGGTTTGCATCAATTTTTTGGCGTTGTTCAGTGTTTGTCCGATATCATCAGACAGCGGATCAATTTTTTCATTAATATGACTGACAAGGTCACGGGTACCTTTCATTGTTTTTTCAAAATAGTCGAGGCTTTGGGTGAGTCCTTTGGAGGTCAGGATCTCTTCGCAGGATCTCGCTGAGCGGAATTTCTTCCAGAGTTTTTCCGATTCGTTGCAGCGGTGTTTGAATCGTTGGAATTTCCATCACGTCTTCAGGGAGAGTCAGCCCTTTATCTCCGACGAGGCTGAGCGGTTTGTCGGGATAAAAGTCGATATTGATCATCAGTTGACCGGTCACCAGGCTCTGCATCTGAAGCTGGGCTCTTAACCCCTTTTCTATCAAGTTGGCTAAATATTTTTCTCTATGTTTAATGTCAGGACCGATGGCATGGAACCTATCGGAATTTATTTCAAAAATAACAGGGATCAGGAACGATTGGTCCTCATGAATGACGTAAATATTAATTCGGGTAACTTCACCGATTTCAACCCCCCTGAATACCACCGGCGCTCCGACCCTGAGTCCTTTTACTGATCCCTCAAAGTAGGCAACGAATTTATTTCTGGCTTTAAAAAATTTTCCGGAGCCGAATATAACAATGATTCCCACCACCAAAGCCAGCGCTGCTATGACAAATAAGCCGATAGCCTTCTTGTTTGCTTGTGTGCTCATAATTCACCAATCTCCTAAACCGGATAAACCGGAACCGGAATTATTTGCCACAAAGTCACAAAGGCACAAAGTATTTTTTTAGATAATATTCTTCGTGTCTTTGTGCCTTGGTGGCGGAAAGCTTTTTTTGCCATAAAATACACAAATTTTAGAATTAAGATACTTATGCTTTACCCCTGGTCAGAAAACTGTGGACTGTGGGATTCTTTGATTCCGCCAACAGTTTTTTGGGGTCTCCCTGGGCGATCATCGTTTTTTCAGTGGTATCGAGAAACACGGAGTTATTGCCAATGGCAAAGATGCTGTCCAGTTCGTGGGTAACCATAACCACCGTTGCTCCCAGACTTTCCCGAAGTTCGAGAATTAAATCATCCAGCAGATGGGCGCTGATCGGATCCAGTCCTGCCGAAGGCTCATCAAAAAAAAGGATTCCAGGGTCCATTGCCATGGCCCTTGCCAATCCTGCCCGTTTTCGCATGCCCCCACTGATTTCGGACGGATAATAATCATCAAAACCGGCCAGTCCGACCAGGGCCAGTTTAAAGGATACGATTTCGCGAATCCGACCAACGCTTAAATCCGTATACGTCTGCAACGGCAGCGCGATGTTCTCAGCCAGGGTCATGGAACTCCACAACGCACCGCTCTGGTAAAGGATGCCGATGCGCCGCATGATTTCCTCCCGTTTTTCGGGTCCCGCCTCCCAGAAGCTGATGTCTTCATAAAAGACCTTTCCTTTGGCCGGTTTCTGAAGGCCCACCATGTTCCGCATCAGCGAACTCTTGCCGCATCCGCTGCCGCCCATGATAATGAAGATATCACCATGGTTGATCGTAAACGTCAGATCTCTCTGGACGACAAACGTACCGTAGGCCATGGTCAGGTCTTCAACGATGATGTGAGGTTTTTTTTGAGTCATTAACTTTGGCTCACTTTCCCGGTTTATACGGGCAGGATTTAAGGAACGAAGGAACGGAAATTAAATGCTCAGAATATTGCACACGACCGTCACGAGTGCCGTTGCCAGGACAATGGCAACAATCGAGGTCACCACGGCTGAAGTCGTTGCATCGCCGACGGCCGAGGCGCTGCGGCCGCATTGCATCCCTCTGAGGCATCCGGCCAGGGCTACCAGTACGCCGAAGACGCCGGCCTGAAAAATTCCGATAAAGAAGTGTGTCAAACTCAGGGCCGCTTTGGTCTGATTGATGTATTGGGTCAAACCGATATCGAGCAAGCCCACCCCGACGATCAGACCGCCGATAACCCCCATCAGGTCTGCATAAACACAGAGCAACGGCATCATCAATACCAGGGCCAGCATTCTCGGCAGCACGAGAAATTCCATCGGAGAGATTCCCATGGTCTTCAGTGCATCAATCTCTTCATTGACCTGCATGGTTCCCAACTGTTCAGTGCATCAATCTCTTCATTGACCTGCATGGTTCCCAACTGAGCGGCAAACGCCGCACCGGTGCGGCCTGCCATGACAATTCCGGCCATAATGGCCCCCATGACGCGAAACATGGCAATTCCCACTAAATCGGCCACATAGATCTGGGCGCCGAACATTATCAACTGAACAGCCCCTACAAAGGCCAGGATCAGGCCGACCAGGCCGCTGATCAGGGTGACGATGGGAAGTGCATCGGCTCCGCATTCTTGAATGAACAGCATAAAATCGGTGCGGCGAAAGGTGGCCTTTCCGGTTAGAAACCTCACAAATGCAATGACCGCTTCACCGATAAACTCCAAAAGTTCCGTTGTGGATTGCCACAGCCCCATGGCCCATGCTCCCACGCGGTCCAAAAAGGGTTCGCGTCGGGTTTCTTTGCGTGCGCCCTTTCTTTCCGGAACCGCAGTTGCCAAGGCAATTAGTTTTTTAACACCATGGGGAAGCCCTTCATTTTCCAATACGATATTGTTTTTTGAACAATAGTTGTGAATCTTGATCAAAAAAACGATCAAGTTGCTGTCCCACCCGGTTATTCCATTGGTTTCAAATGTAATGCGTTGGACGCTTGCGGGTGGTTTCAGATAGGGGTAAACTTCATTGTCCGAGGGTAAACGTGCACTGATTTTCCAGATTCCTTTCAAGTGAATCAGCAGTGTGTCCTCAGATGGGTGGTTAAAACTGATTTCCGCTTTTTCGGTAGTCATCTGTTTTCCAGAAAATGAAGCTTTATGTTCCGGCATTTTATAGCTCATATTTTAAAGTAAAATAATATGTTACCTGCACAAAAACAAGCGTTCTCTTTC
>JAFDHS010000300.1 GCA_019308655.1 Deltaproteobacteria bacterium | reverse complement strand
GTTCTTGTTTAACAACTGTATCTTTCAAGACAGACAGCTCTTTTTCAAGCTTTTTGATATCGAATTTTACCGGCATCGTTCCACGGCCTACAAAAATACCCAGCAAAAACATCCACCCGGAAATAAAAAAGCATAAAAAAAACCAACCTAAAGTCCCTTTAGGGGTCAACTGAACAGCGAATTTCTTGTTTGAACTCGCTTCCTCTTTTTTTTCATCATGCTTTTTCATTCTGAAAATCACATTTTTTCCGGAGCAGATACACCGAGCAGAGCAAGGCCGTTTCGTATAACTTTTTTAACCGCCAGCGGCCGGCACTCAAAAGCGTCTCATCGGTCAATACTTTATGTTTATTGTAGTAGGAATGAAAAGACGATGCAAGGGTCATAAGATAAAAGGTTATACGATGAGGTTCCATAAACTGCGCGCTGTCTCTTATTACTTCGGGATATCGGGCCATGCTTTTAATCAGCCTGATTTCCTCAGGTGCTTTCAGCATGGCCACTGCATCTTCGTTCCAGATTACATCGCCCATGCCCCTTTCTTCCCGGGCCTTGCGAAAAATGCTCGATATCCTGGCGTGCACATACTGAACGTAATAAACAGGATTATCATTGGTTTTTTTCTTTGCAAGCTCCAAATCAAAATCCAGGGAACTTTCATAATGGCGCGTCAGGAATATGAATCTGGCAGCATCACGTCCGACTTCGTTGATGACATCCTGTAAGGTAACGAATTCACCGGACCGAGTCGACATGGCAACCGGAACGGCATCCCGCAACAGATTTACCAGTTGGACCAGAATAACATCAAACCGGTCCTTGTCATTACCGGCAGCTTCTATTGAAGCCTTTATCCGGGGAATATATCCATGGTGATCAGCCCCCCACACATCGACAACCCGGTCAAATCCGCGATCAAACTTGTCCTGGTGATAGGCAATATCCGAAGCAAAATAGGTTGTTTGACCATTACTCCGTACCACCACACGATCTTTTTCATCACCGAAATCGCTGGTTTTAAACCAGAGCGCTCCGTCTTTTTCATATACGATTTTCCGGTCACGAAGGTCATTGATAACCAAAGCAACCTTGCCGGAATCAAAAAGGCTCTGCTCGCTGTACCATGTGTCAAAGTCTACGCCAAAGGCGTCAAGATCTTTTCGGATACCATCGAGGATAACCTTTGCCGCAAAACCGGCACAATACGAAACAGCGGTTTCTTCTTCAGATGCTTCCAGAAGACTGTTCCCCTTTTTCTCTATAACGCTTTTTGCGATATCGTATATGTACTCACCCTGATAACAGTCACCCGGAAACTCGACAGTCTCTCCGAGCAACTCCTTGTAACGCATAAAAACAGAAAGCCCGAGCGTTTTTATCTGCCTCCCCGAATCATTGACATAGTACTCTTTTTGAACATCATATCCGCAAAATGACATAATGTTGCCCACAACATCTCCCACAGCGGCCCCGCGGCCGTGCCCCACATGAAGAGGCCCTGTGGGATTGGCACTGACAAATTCAACCTGAACCTTTGTCCCTTTACCGGTTTCGGAAGCACCGTATCGGGTATCCTCCTGGTGTATTGTACGTAAAACCGGAAGCCAAAAGGACTTGTTTATAAAAAAATTCACAAAGCCGGGACCGGCAATCCGGGTCTTTTCAAAAATTCCCACCGTATCCTCAAGATGCTTTAGAATCGCTTCGGCAATTTTTCGTGGGGGCATTTTCTGAATGGATGCCATAACCATGGCAATATTTGTTGAAAAATCACCGTGTGCCTCTATTTTAGGTTCTTCAATTGTAAAAACGGGCAACTCCGAAGATGGCAAATCACCTTGCTCGTTTGCTTTTTTAACCGCTTCCATGATCAATTCTTTAATTATCCGCTTCATTTCTATCATCGATTCCATAATCATAATTATTTATTTTTAAACGAGTATGAGGGCCCTGCAAAATTTTCAATTTTTTTCGGCCTGCTCCCTGAAGAATATACTCCGCATTCCACGGGACAGGTTTCGGAAATCGCGCAAAAGGGATGGTTTTGTGAGGCCCTCAGTATATTAGAGCCTGTTTGAAAACTTTATTTAATAAATACTTTTTTACTCCAAGTCAAGAAAGCTTTAGAGCCTGTTTTAAAAACTGATGAATCCCCTGCAAACTTATTCATTGACTCTCCCCCCTGTTTTTTTTATATATATTTTTCAAATCCTACGGGCAGAAGCCTGTGCTGTATTTAATTTTTTATTTGATAACCATAAAAAAAACTTAAAACAGCAAGACAAACCACGATCACAACCGTATCATGAAGATGCTGAAATTGTGTGGTTTTTTTTGTACAGATGGAGGCATCATGAAAAAATCTATTTTGCTTGCTTTTGTATCCGCATTTTTATTTCTTTTTACCGCAGGTACGGTTCTCGCCCATTATGGCATGGTAATTCCTTCCGATTCCATGGTCATGCAGGAAGACAAGAAAACAATAAGCTTAAACCTTTCCTTTTCTCACCCCTTTGAAGGAATCGGCATGGAACTTGTAAAACCCAAAGCCTTTAGCGTAATGGCCAACGGCAGCAAAAAAAACCTGCTTGGCACATTGGGCAAAACCATGGTCATGGATCATACGGCATGGAAAACCGATTACCAAATAAAAAGGCCGGGGGTTTACATGTTTTACATGGAACCGGAACCTTACTGGGAGCCTGCTGAGGATTG
>JAFDHS010000299.1 GCA_019308655.1 Deltaproteobacteria bacterium | reverse complement strand
CATTGAATGTGTGGATATGGTCGTCATATTTGAAGAAGACACGCCGCTTAATCTCATTCAATCCCTGAAACCCGATATTCTTGTTAAAGGCGGTGATTATACCCGCGAGACCGTGGTCGGTTATGATCTTGTTGAAAGCTGGGGCGGCGAGGTTGTTCTTGTCTCTTTGAAACAAGGAAAAAGTACCACGGAAATCGTTAATCAAATTAAAAAGAAATAAGTTGATAGGATTATCCATGCAAAAAACAATACTGATTACAGGTGGTGCAGGTTATATTGGGAGTCATGCCGTTAAATTACTTCTTGAGCACCATTGCAAGATAGTCGTTTTTGATAACCTTTCAAATGGATATCGCCAGGCAATAACCCAATTAGAAAGTATCGGCGAGATAAAGTTTATCAAAGGTGATTTGCGTTATCCCGCCGAGATTGACCATGTGTTTGAGACCGAAAAGATCAATGCGGTGATGCACTTTGCAGCCCAGTGCTCTGTAGATGAATCCATGAAACACCCTGAAGTCTATTTTGACAACAATACCATCGGTACATACAATTTATTAGAGGCGATGCGAAAGTCGTCGGCAGATATTTTGACAACAATACCATCGGTACATACAATTTATTAGAGGCGATGCGAAAGTCGTCGGCAGATTACCTTATATTTTCTTCCACCTGTGCCATTTATGGTGAAACCGCCTATCTGCCGGTAGACGAAAAGCACCCCCAAAATCCGGTCAACCCTTATGGGGAGAGTAAACTCCTGTCCGAGAAAATCATAAAGTGGTACGGCAGGTCTCATGGTTTGAACTATGTTATCCTGCGCTACTTTAATGTCTGCGGGGCAAGCAGTGACGGACTGATCGGAGACAGCAAAAAGCCGTCTCTCCTATTGATGCAAAATGCGGTAAGAGGCGCGATGGATATTGAGCCGTTTTATTTGACGTGTCCGCCGGTGGACACGCCGGACGGCACACCGATTCGTGACTATATCGACGTAGAGGATCTGGTCGAGGCCCATTATCATGCCTTGATGTATTTAGAAAAAGGCGGTTGCAGTGATGTGTTTAATCTGGGCAATGGGAAAGGCTATAGTGTCAAAGAAATTATTAAAAAGGTAGAGGATATTTTTGGAATAACGATGCCCATACCCACCGGCAAACCCCGCGAAGGTGAATATGCCGAAATATATGCCTCTCCACGCAAAGTCCGGGAGGCCTTTGACTGGCAGGCGGCCAAGAGTTTGCAAGAGAGTATCACCAGTCTGAAAAAGTGGTATACGAATCATCCAAACGGGTATGATGAATAATCAGAGGTCAGATTTTTCCGGGGCATTTATCCTGACACAGGGGACCAGTGTCCCCTTGTCACCACTTGCTCTTACAGACCAAATTCTGTTTGACATGCGATTCAAAACATGGTCAATTCCCGAGCATGTAAAAAATGAATATTTGCAGTTTTGTGCTTATATAAAAACCTTTTATTTTCAGATGGTTGTACAAAGATTACTTCTGTAACCTACCAGGCGGAGCTATTCCCTATGATAATCCGGTCCGATCCCAAATCTGATTTGTCCTTTTTAGAGGCCTTTAATAATGATTACCGCCGAGACGCAGCGTCCGCAGAGAAAAAGAAAAAAACTCCTCCGCGCCCTGGTGAATTTATCAGAGTAAGTTAACAAGTAACCAGTCCCCTATATACAGGAATCATCATGACTGAAGCACCCCACCCATATGAAGACGAAATCGAGCTTATGGAAATTTTTATGGTAATATGGAAATGGAAATATATTATCATGTCCGGCACTTTGTTTTGCGCCCTGGCCGCTGCGATTATCAGCTTTAATATGGCCAAAATTTATTGTGTTGATATGGTGTTGCAGCCCGGTATATTGAGTGTTGGGGAAGCCGGCAAGAATGTTTATATTGACTCTGCGAATAATATCAAAGCCTTAATTGAAGCGGGAACCTTCAATGGTGATATATTGCGTTCTTTAAATAATGCTGATTCGGATAATGCCCCAACCAACTTGAACTTCAAAGTAACAATCCCAAAGAGCTCTGATATTATAAAAATAGAGTATGAAACTGCAAACATAAAACAAGGGATAACTATTGAAGATCATTTAAATAAGTTATTGATGGGAAGGTATGGTAAATTGGTGCAACATTTCCAAAATGAATATAAGATCAAATCAGATTTAAAGAAATCCGAAATAAGCAAGCTTAAAGCTGTTAAACAATCAACGGCGAGGAATATCAAGGATATAGAAAAAAGAATCGATGGATTGATATCGAAAATCGAGTTGGTAAGGAATAATACCAACCATTTAATTAAGGAACAGAATGATTTTGTTTCAAAGAATACCGATAAAAGTAATATTCTTCCCGCATTGCTTTACAGCAATACCATTCAGCAGAATTTGGGACTTGCAAATACCTATAAGAATGAAATCAATGGATATGAACTTAAAAGAGAAGAAGAAATACAGAAGTTAAAAGAATCGGAAGATGAAATAAAAGAGATATTGGATGAGATAAAAAATTTAGAATTCAAAAAGGACAACATTCAAAATATTCAGGTGTTTCAACCTCCCACGGCCGAACCGGATCCCGTAAGACCAAAGAAAAAGCTTATTGTTATGTTGGCAACAGTAGCAGGGTTGTTTTTGATGTTGTTTTTGTCGTTCTTTCTGGAATATATCAGCAGATACAAAACCAGAAGGTATGCTCACGGTTTGGTATCGAATCGAGAGATTTGATTTCCGGGACTTGCAAAATAATTTATGGATTTTACCAATAACACCCCCAGCTCAAAAAATACTTTCTTTCAAAGGAGCGGAGATGTTGTTTGGTTTTATTTGGCAAATTGTCAAGAATGTGAAGTCTGCGTCCCCTCGTCCTCCACTTACTTTCGACCTTTCGTATTTTCGTGATTAATGTTAAATTAAAAAATAGGTAAAGTTAGGAGAAAATATTCGTGACTACAACTACTTGTATTGATATCCCGAGGGAAGTTATACACGCTTCCAAAATGACGTCTCAAGAGCTGAGGATAGAATTGGCTATTTTGCTTTTTCAGCAGGGGAAGTTATCCTTTGGCAAGGCCAGAGAGATGGCAGGTATGACCGTATGGAATTTTCAACAACTGTTGGGTAGCCGAAACATTTCTGTTCATTATGATATAAAAGAATATGAAGATGATCTATCGACATTGCAGGAACTGGAACGTAAGTACCCGATCATATATTTTAAGGTATTTAAGTCCCCAAAAAACTAAGTTTTGAAACGCATTTAGCTTTTTAAATGCCGAAAAACTTTTGCTCAGGTACTTATATGAATATCGTCTGCTGTAATGCCTCGCCTCTCATTAACTTGGCTCGCATAGGGCAAATAGAGCTTCTACGAGAACTGTATGGGACTATTATGATACCTGATGCTGTTTGGCA
>JAFDHS010000298.1 GCA_019308655.1 Deltaproteobacteria bacterium | reverse complement strand
ATGAATGGACTTGGTCATCAAAAAATCCTTATGATCGTCATTCCCGTAAAGGTGGAAATCCGGATAGGGTTAAGATTCCATAAAACCATCAGACAAAAATCACCCTCTGGTCCGCGAAGACAGCGGTCTTGTATATTTTTTCATTACCCATCCAAACCGCCCGGATGGAAGCTTCACATAGATCCATCCGGGAGCATGACCGCGGATAGTTAAAATATTGCCACGATGAACCTTCCGGACTACCCTATGATTTTTTCCCGGCCCTGATCGGACATTCAAGCTATGGGCCCTGACAAATACGCAGTCGCCGGCATGTTTAGCCGGTGAAGTTTCACATGAAGACTTCCGGACGACAACTGTTGCTGCAGGGGGTTCCACAACCATATAACCGGATGGAACTTGCCGGTAGTATGTTCCCCCATAAGCGTAATATGTCAAACTACCGATGACTGCTGTTGTGAAGCCAACGGCAAGGCCGGCGACTATGGCTCCAACAGGTGCTTTAACGACAACAAAACCCCGGTGTCTTTTTCGATAAAAGGCCCCCCTATGGTAAAAATATTTCGATTTGCCCACCCTTACGCCTCTGTGTCCCGGCGGAAGCTTGGCAACAACCGTACCGTGGGGTGGAAGGACCACTCTTCTTTTGTGCCCCCTGACGGCAAGGGCATTGTTGGGTGGCAGCAGTAGTGTAAAGGCGAATAAACCGACAAGAATAATACTGATCGACCGAATTGGTAATTGTTTTTGCATCAACATGATGTATCTCCTTAAAAAGTTTTTTATCGTTCTTTTTGTTCAAGTCGCATGGGTTTCAGTGGAAGTTACAAAAAAAATCGTCTCTTTTATTTATAAGTCGCTATTTCCCTAAAAAAGTTACAGAAATAAAGACAGGCTGTTTTTTAAAAAAATTCTGATGACTGATTTTTCTGTAACTTTTTGCCAATGGGCTACGACTAAATTATTTAAAGAGAAATTTCTCCGCGGGGACCACCCTTTGATTCGGAATTGATTGGGTAAAATTTAAAGTTATTTTATGGATTGGCAAAAAATCAGATAAAATTTATAAAGGAGAAAAAATGAAAGTAAGTAAAAAATTAACCGTGCTTTTGACTCTTACGATAATCTTTTCCAGTGCGCTGGTTGTAAGGGCCGGAAATTTTAGACATATGGAAAAAGGATTTTTCGGTTTGAGAACGTTGATGCAACTTGATCTTACGGATACTCAAAAGGCCGAAGTCAGGACGATTATAGACAAGTATCGAGAGCAAAGACAAAATATGGAACTTCAGCTTTCAGAGCCAAAGGAGCAGCTTCAATTAGCGATTCACGCCGAAAACTTCAGTGAAGAAAATGTACGGCAAGCCCATCAGAATGTATCTTCCATAATGGAAGAGATGGTGGTACTAAGGGCAAAACTTATGGCTGAATTAAAACCGGTGCTGACTGCTGATCAACTGAAAGTACTGGAGGAAAAAAGAGCGGAAAGTCCTGAAAAAAGGCAAAAACGAAGGCAATTTTACCAAACAATGATGGATGCCTGGCTTCAACCCTCAACTGAATAAGGCTTGAAAAGAGGGGTCAGGAAAGTCAATTGATTTCCTGACCCGCATCTTCTGATGTGACTGTTGCCGGTTCATCATTTAACTCTATGTAAAAATAATAAAAACAGACCACCGGATACCTGTAGATGTCTACTGATTCTAATAAATCCAGGGATGCTGAAATCGTTTGTCGGGTTATTGATGGTGAGGTGAATGCATTTGAGTATTTACTTAAAAAGTATAACGCGCATGTTTGCATGATCGCAAGGAAACATCTACCTTACGATCAGGTGGAAGAAACGGTTCAGGATGTATTTGTCAGGGCATATCAATCGTTAGCGACCTTTAAACAAAAGAGCGGTTTCAAACAGTGGCTGTCTGCCATTGCCGTAAGAACCTGTTACGATTTCTGGAGAAAACAGTATCGCTCCCGGGAACTGCCGATGAGTTCTCTTTCCGAAAAACACCGGGATTGGCTGGAAAATGTCATGTCCCATCAATCAGCCGAATTGTTTAACGAAAAAAGCAGGCAGGAAGAAGCCGGAGAACTGCTGAACTGGGCCCTGGATAGAATGTCTGCCGAGGACAGAATGGTTCTGGAGTTGATGTACCTGGAAGGTCTGTCCGGGAAAGAAACCGCAAATCTTCTGGACTGGAGTGTTGCCAATGTTAAAATTCGTTGTTTTCGTGCCCGCAAAAAACTTCATAAACTGCTTACCGGATTAATCGAAAGACAGGGAGAACAAGCCCATGAACTTCTGCCAAGGAGAGCGCCGCAAGTTGAAACAAGCATTTAAACTAATCTATCGCCAAAAAAGCGAACTTGCACCCACCGGACTCAATGATGATTTGCAGGCGGATGTTATGCGCCGAATCCGGCGGA
>JAFDHS010000009.1 GCA_019308655.1 Deltaproteobacteria bacterium | reverse complement strand
TTTATCTCTGAAATAATATTTTGCAAATTTTTAAGTACGATGACGTTACTGTTGATCAGTTGTGCGATTTTGAAATCCTGGGCGGTAAGTGCATCGATGAGTATCCCCTCTACTCTTTCAGAGATACGGCTTGTGCCCACAGTAACCGTTTTTGCCTGGTGTCTGATTGCATCTACAGGACGGGCCATTGAATTGATTGATTCGCCTAAAGATTCAAACAGGGTGTTAAGCATGTTAAGGGCCGTTCCCTTTTTCCCGAAGTCGAGTTCAAAGTCGGATACCGGCAGCCGTCCCGAAAGATATTTAAGCAAAAGTATAAGATCTGTGGCGGCATCAATACCCATGGTTGCCGGCAGCTGTTTTGCGGCTTGTTTTTTTCTGAATTCATTGTAAAAAAGAGCAATTTTTTCTCTGAAAGAATTTTCAAGGATCACTTCGTAGACATCCAGCCCTTTTGTTGCATATTCATCTATTGCACTTTGGACATCTTCACGGAACAGATACAAGAATCTTGAGCCTTCATTAATGGCAAGGGCAGCATAATATCCCCAGAGATGACCCGCCAGCGTATTCATAACCGGTGCAAGGTGTTCAGGGACAACCGGAACGTGAAAAACATCTTCTGCATAAAGATCAAATCTTCTTTCGCCGTCGTCGGCTATTACAACCGGGGAGGCTTTGTGTGCTTTGAAGATGGCGGTATCTTTTATGATATCTCCGAGCACGCTGTTTCGTGTTCCTGCGGCACAGATAACGATAAGCGGTTCGGATGAAAGATCAATGTGTTTTTTATCCTCAACAAAATCGGATGAAATTGTTTTATAGCAAAGTTCGCTGAGTTTGATTCTGATTTCATCGGCTGAAGCCTTGTTGGGACCACTTCCCACCGTTGCCCAGTATATTTTGCTTGGGGCAAGCTTTTGGGCCGATTTCTCAATCTGTTTGCTCAGGTCAAGTACCTTTTTCATCTTTGATGGGAGGCCAAGCAGTTGCTTGATCTCTTCTGTTACAAAAGTATCATTTTGACACTTTTTAATACGTGAAATGTAAAGTCCCAGAAGAGCTCCTGCAACGATCTGGGAATAAAACGCCTTTGTTGAAGCGACAGACATCTCGATATCCCGGCCACTGCTTGTGTAGAGGACGCCGTCTACCTTGAATGTGATATCCGAATCTCTTCTGTTGACAATAGCAAGCGTATGGGCACCTCGTTCCTTAACCATATCCACGGTGCGATTGGTATCCGTCGTGGTTCCCGACTGGCTTATGGCAATAACAAGGGTGTCCGCCATACTTTCCGGATCATCATTATCGTTTAGTTTAAATCCGCTCAGTTCCGATGATTTAAGTGCGCTTGCAGTAAGTGAGGGATCATTCATGTAATGATTAAGAATATCCGCACATACCAGAGCGGCGACACCGGCGGTTCCCTGTCCCACAAAAAAGATGCGTCTTATCCGATTGTCGGTCAAGGCGTTTTGAACGGATTTCGGGACAACTTTTTCATTCAGTGTGATTGCATAGTGTTGATTATTCTCTTCATTAATTTTCCAGCGGTTCTCAAGTGTTTTTTCAACCGAAACCGGAGCTTCTGAAATTTCTTTTAAAAAATAGTGGGGAAATTTTTGGCGGTCTATGTCTCTGGATGTAATATGGGTCTGTTTTATATCGGCTTTTCCGAGTTTAAGAGGGGTTCCGTCGTAAAACAGAGCTTTTATGCCGTCCACTCCTCCGGCAGAGAACTGGTCCAATATAAAAATTTGCCCCTGGGTGCTGCCGTTTTTACCCGCAACTATTTTTTCACCGTCCATCTTGATGAAAAAGGGCGTCTGTTCAATAAATCCGTAGACTTCCGAGGCCGGCATATAGTGATCATCGGCTATACCTACAAATACGGCCTGGCCGCTTCCTTTCTGGGCTATAAAAAGTTTACCCGGTGCAAGATCGGTATGCATCGATATGGCGTGAGAACCCTTGAAATCATTGACTGCCGATCGGAAGGCCTCTTCTACTTCAAAGCCTTTTTTAATATATTTTTCGATCTGAAGCGGAATAATTTTGGTATCGTTACTTATATCTTTGTGTATCAGGCCTTCATTTTTTTCATATTCTTTTTTTAGCTCAAGATAATTATCAATATCACCGTTGAGGCAGACATGGATTATGCCGTTTTGTGATGGGTCTCCAAGGGTTTTATTATCTACGGGATGGCAGTTGGCTTCATTAATAGGTCCTACTGACGCCCATCGGGTATGTGCGGAAAATGTATTGAATTTAACCGGAAATTCAATCAGAATTTGAAGAATCGGGTCGTTTTGGATCTGTTTGCGCAAATAATCTATATTCTCGCCAAGGCTGCCTATTTCAGCGGCGACCTTGTAGGTAATTGCAATGGACGCATGGTTGTCTGTTTCGTTTCCCGGTTCATGAATACTGATGCTGTTGTTACGCAGCACATCGCTTTCTGATCGCTGGTTGAGCAGGTACAAAAGGTTGGCATGCTCAAGATTCTCTTTGAATTTTTTAAATTCACTCCCGGCAAGACCAAATAATAATGAGATTCCTGCCGAATCGCGTCCCCTTACCTCAAGCCGGTCAATACTGTTAAGAACCGCGTTGATTTGTTTGAAGAGTTTTATGGTAGAAGGAGAGGGCAGGGGATTGTTACCAGAGGGATTTTGTCTTTCAGGGCTTATCAGGTTTTTTACTTTGGGTATGTTGGCTGAAATTTCCGAAGAAAGGCACCAGGCAATATCCTTAAGGCTTTCAAATCGTTGGGAGATGCTATCCGCTTCAGTGGAGTTGAGATGGCCCATGTGATCAGAGAGGAATTTGTTTTCCGTATCTATAATACGTAAAAGGTGTGAAGAGAGATTTTCAAGTTCATTGCAAATCTCCTGGTTTGTAAAAAAATCAACAAAAAAATTGTCGCTTTTTAAGGTCTGGGTCGTTTTTTTAAGGGAATCGATAAATTGATTCCCGCCCAGATAATGATCTTCAAGATCATTATCTTTACAAAAAATAAAACCGTGAGATTCGATTGTCTTGATTGCCTGTTTTATGTTTTAACGGTTGCAAGCTGACATGCTTGTCCGTATTATGTTTCTTTTTAAAAGAGACAAGCCCGGCAAGGCCGCAGCAAAGAGTGGTATGGCTGCACGGGAAAAAAACAATGGAATTTTCCCCTACGCTTGACAGGGATCTGCACAGGTAAACGTCTGCAAAAAGACAGGAAAGGGATTGGCTATAGAGGCGTTTGAAAAGACTGCTGATTTTTAAAATTTTTTTGCATCCCATTTTTTACCTCCTTTGATAAATCTGGTTTGTTTTTGTGGGGTTGATCATAACGTCGGCCACTTTGTGTTGATCTTCTCAGGAATAAAAAATAAACATTGTAATTACAGTTCCTTGAAGACAATGCAAATTGAGTCTCTGTCTGGGTGGCCCATCTTATGACCAAGCCCGTTTTTGTTATCGCCTTTGGAATATCTCACCGTGAGGAGTCAAGATCTATGAACCGTGTTTTTTTTTGCAAAATAATCCCGGAAATATTCTTTGATTGCCATGCGTGCATATTGACTTGCTCTTTTGCCTATATATTTTTCATGGCCGACAACAATTTCCTCGGCAAACCCGACAAACCAGTCATAGCGTATGTTATGGGCTTTGTTGGATATTGAGCCTGTTTTCCCGCCGATGTTGAGTTTTGAAAGAATAGGGTCTTGACGATATTTTCTGAAATATTTTCTGCAGGTGCCGGATCTGATTGTGGCGTTCATAAGATTCTTCACCACTTTTGAAGTCCTGTCATCAATAGCATGATTGATGGTTTTTAACCTGCTCTCATAAAGGATGTGACCGGTTTCATCAGATATTTTTTCAATGATTGTCGGTTCAACCAGCTTGCCCCGGTTGAGTATGGTGCTCCCCAGTAATGCACCGTGAAGAGGGGAGATTACCGTCTCTCTGTTGAAGCCGCTGGCGATTTCAGCCCATTGATAAGGCTCGTCCGATAAGGATAGATGGCTCGGCGAGAGTGGAATTTCAAAATCAATGTTACGGTTGAAGCCAAAAGCAGTCGCATATTTATAAAGATTAGATTTTCCAAGGTAAAGAGAACCGATTTTCCCGAATACGGGATTAACGGACTGTGCAAATGAATCCCTGAGGGTGATTCTATTCGTATACTTGTTTGTCCTGTTTTTAAGCTGAGATTTGTATAATGTGTATTTGTTGCCGTTGTATGTAAGTGTTGAATTTGAATTAAAATTGCATTTTTCAATGGCCGCAGATGCGGTAACAATTTTAAAGATACTTGCTGCAGGGAATTTGCTTTGGATACATGGATTGCTTGACGGATTTATTTTATCAAAACCCGCCATTAAAAGGACTTTACCTGTAGAGGGTTCCATTGCCACGATCCCGATGTACCGGGATGTGGAACGCTGCATATTTTTTAATATAAAGTTTTGCAGCCCAATATCAAGACTGGTTTCAACCCGGCAATACCGGCCGTCTAAAACCAGATCAAAGCTTTTGTCTATTCGGTTAATAAAGTTTTTGCCGTCTATGGCGGTTTGAATTTCCTTTTTGTTCAGGAACTTTTTATAAACTTGATTTGCGGCAGTTTTTTTTGCTGAAAGAAGATTGATTTTGGTTCGGGTATGTTTACCGTCGGCAGGGCCGACCCTCCAGATTATTCCGTAAAATGCAACAAGCAAAAGAGAAAGCACCACCGAATATTTAAGAGCGTCTTTAATTAATCTTTTGACCGAAGAATCCCGTTGAAGGCTTGATTGATAGTTCCTCCAGCTTGGTCTTGAACGGCTTCTAAAATTTTTTGGGGCTATATTTCGCATAATTTGATATTAAGAGGCTATAATTCTTAATATTTAAGTTATTTAAGCTGGGTGCCTGGTTCTACTCTTTTATCAAGAGTCGCAACCGTACAGCCGTTACCGTCAACAGCAGCCAGAAGCATCCCTTTGGATAAAACCCCCATTAAGCGGGCAGGTTTAAGGTTTGCAACAATGATTACCTGTTTGCCTATCATTTCTTCGGGGGTGTAATGGGTAGAAATGCCGGCTACGATCGGCCTTTTTTCCCCCAGATCGACTTCCAGTTTAAGAAGTTTTTGGGCTTTGGGAATGCTTTCCGCATGAACAACGGTTGCGACTCTCAGATCGACTTTGGCAAATTCGTCCATGCTTATCTCAGGTTTGATTTCAGGTATTAATGATTCTGAAACCGTCTCTTTCTTTTCTTTTGTTTCTATTCGCGGGAAAAGCGTAATCCGCTTTGGAAGTTTTGTACCGGGGCGTATCCTGTTCCATGTTCTAAGGAGTTCAAGATCATAAAATGCCTTTTCCGAATCCGGTTCGATATCTTTTTGGCCAAGATGTTCTTGCATGGTTTCAGCTGTTTCGGGCATTATGGGATAGATAAGGCCGGATATGATTCTGAGCCCTTCAAGAAGATTATAAATAACGGCTTCCAACTCTTTTTTGCTGGATTTTGTTTTGGCAAGAACCCATGGCTCCGTTACGTCAATATACTTGTTCATGCGGCTGATAAATTCCCAGACTGCTCTAAGGCCTTTGTGGAAGGCGAATGCCGTCATTTCTTTTTCAAATTCAACAACAGTGCTTAATGCATTTGACTGAAGACCAAACTGTAATTTTTCTTGTATATCAGGATCAACATCGGGAATTATGCCATTGAAATATTTATGGGCCATGGTGAGAACCCGGGAAAACAAATTTCCAAGATCATTGGCCAGATCTGAATTGATGCGCTCTACCATTGCATCTTCGGAAAAGTTGGAATCAAGGCCGAAGACCATATCCCTCATCAGAAAATATCTCAAGGCATCGGTCCCATAAATATTCTTTAAACTCAGGGGATCGACTACATTGCCTAAGCTTTTAGACATTTTACTTTCGTCAATATTCCAGAATCCGTGAACATAAAGATGTTGATATATGTCAATGCCTGCGGCCTTCAGCATTATCGGCCAATAAATGCCATGAGGTTTCAGGATATCTTTGGCTACGATATGCCGGATAGACGGCCAGAACTTTTTAAACGGTTCCCCGTCGGGATACCCTCCGGCGGATATATAATTGACAAGGGCATCAAACCATACATAGGTAACGTATTTATTATCAAAAGGAAGGGTAACTCCCCATTCGAGACGTGATTTAGGGCGGGATATGCACAGGTCTTCAAGAGGTTCCTTCAGAAATGAAAGGACTTCGTTTCGGTAACGCTTGGGAGTTATAAAATCAGGGTTGTTTTTTATATGACTGATAAGCCACTCCTGATAGCGGCTCATTTTAAAAAAATAGTTGGATTCCTTGAGAAGTTCAGGTTTGGTTTTGTGGTCCGGACATTTACCGTCAACGAGCTCTTTTTCCGTGTAAAAACGTTCACACCCAAAACAATAGAGGCCTTCGTATTCGCTGAAATAAATATCGCCGGAATCATAAATTTCCTGCAATATTTTTTTTACCACTGCGATGTGGGCTGCATCCGTAGTACGTATAAAATAATCGTATTTGATGTTGAGTTCAGACCATAGATCTCTGAAAAGCCCGCTTATTTTATCTGCATAAACCTTGGGAGTCGACGCTTCCTTTTTTGCAGCATCTACTATTTTGTCTCCATGTTCATCCGTGCCGGTAAGAAAAAAAGTTTCATAATTACGCATGGCATTAAACCTGGAGGTAACATCTGCTGCAATGGTCGTATAAGCGTGTCCTATATGGGGTTTTGCATTCACATAATAGATCGGTGTTGTTATGAAAAACGGGATGGGCATTTTTTCTCCTGTTTGGTTACCATCCATAAATTGGGGATGGTGCTTTCAGATCATTTGCTTTTATTACTTCAATATACAGGTTCTTTAAGGGAGCTATTCGGTTAATTTGGGATCTGTTTTTGAACCGTTATCCGGTTGAACGGTTACACTGTTACTTATTATTTTCCCGCTGGTTATTATTCCTTTATCGGCGGAAGCTGTTACATGTGGCCCGGTTTTTGAAAATTCTTTCTTTAAACCCCCGTATGTTTTAACTTCAAAGGTGAGGCAGCACATCAGTCTGCCGCACAAGCCGGAGATCTTGGTGGGATTTAGAGAGAGGCCTTGTTCTTTGGCCATCCGGATGGAAACAGGTTCAAATTTGGATATAAAAGATGAGCAGCACAATTCACGTCCGCACCTTCCTATACCGCCGCACATTTTTGCCTGGTTTCGGATTCCCACCTGCCGCATCTCTATTCTGATACGAAATTCCTTCACCAGAATTTTTACAAGTTGTCTGAAGTCGATACGGCCTTCCGCCGTAAAAAAAAAGGTCAATTTATTTCCTTCAAAATTACTTTCAACGGAAAAGAGATTCATCCTAAGCCCAAGCTCCTTGATGTGTTTAAGACAAAAGGCATAGGCTTTTTTTTGTGCCTCGATATTTTTTTTTCTCTGAAGAAAATCTTCCTCATCTGCCAGTCTAAAGACCCTTTTTAAAGGCGTTTTTGAAGATTTTTCATCACAAAATGAAGGGGGAGTTGAAACAACAGCTAACCCAAGCCCCTGTTCGGTTTCCACAATCACATGGTCTCCCACGTCAAGTACAAATGCACTGCAACTGAAGTTATATATTTTGCCGACCGGCTTGAATCTTACCCCCACTACTTTTTTCATATATTAAACCTTTGCAAGTCGCATTATCAACACCTCTATGGTTAGTCTTGAATTGGTGTTTGCCAGAATATCCTTTTGTGCCGACTCGACAGCCTTTATTTTTGAAAGAAGTGAACTTATCATAATCTTTTGTGAAATGGATTGAATCCGGTCGATCAAATCCTTGTTAATAATTTTTTCCGGATAATATCTAAACAGGACAAGATCTCTAAACCATGTGTTGATTATTTCAAGCGAGTCAGAAAGCGTTTCTTTTTTTTGGGATAACATTTCTGCAAATGCCAGAATTGAACCTGTTGTTCCTGAAGAGAGAGATTCAACTTCGGTTATGATCCAGTTTTTCCGTTTTATCCAATTTGTTCGGTTCATTGATAATGCCTTGGAAATACTGCCGTTTGCCATAGCGGCAATAATCATTGCCCCATGTGAATCAAGTCCCTGTTTTTCTACTAGAAAAATTTCAAGATTTTTTGGGGAGATCGGATTAAACCTTATGTGCTGACAGCGCGATACAATTGTTGGGAGAAGGTCTGACAACCGTACGGCGGTAAGTATAAAAAGTGTCCGATCCGGTGGCTCTTCCAGAACTTTGAGCAGCGCATTACTCGCTTCAGGATTCATTGCCTGGGCATCGGGGATCAAAATTACACGCAACCGGGCCTCGTAAGGTTTCATTGCAAGTGAGCTGCAAAGGTTACGGATTTGATCAACTTTTATAAAAGAACCTGAGGGCTTGATAAGAATTATATCAGGATGGTTGCCTGATATAATTTTTTTGCATGACCTGCACTTGCGGCATGGTCCTGATACCGAACTCTTTTTATGCTTATCGTCGATTATCGAATCGGTGCAGTTGCTCGCCATGGCAAAGGCGATTGCTGAAGTTTGTTTGCCGATTCCCTCGATACCTGTAAAAAGAAGTGCATGGGGGATGGCTCCCCCTTGAAGAATGGCGGTTAAAAATCGTATGGGTTGCTCTTGATCAATCAGGGAGTCAAACATAAGTTAAGGAATCAAAAAAAGATAAACCTTTAAGTTCGGGCACATATTTTTAATAATCCACACGATCTTTGAGTTCTTTGCCGCATTTGAAAAAAGGGAGCTTTTTGGGCTTTATAATAACTTTGTCCCCTGTTTTTGGGTTCCTTCCGGTATAGCTTTTGTAAGTCTTTACAAAAAAACTGCAAAGGCCCCTGATTTCGATACGTTCTCCTTTTGCCATGGCATCTGCCATGGAATCGAAAAATATTTGAACCACTCTGGCGGCATCTGACTTTGAGATGCCCGTTTCTGTTTTCAAGGCGGAAATAAGCTCTAGTTTGTTCATCTATCCCGTTCCTTTCTTCTTACTCATTCTTACTCATTGGCAGGAATGATGAGAAATTCCTGCTTCACAGAGGCTGCCCAAACTAACTGCTTAGGTCTTACCGCCTCTCCACAGGCTGTTACCGTAGAACCTACGGCCAGTTTGTTAATGTTATTTTTTTTATGCACAAAATATCAGCTTGGTTTTCGCTATTATATTTAATGTGCAAAATGAATAATTATGAGTGTGTTTGATTAAGAAATCAGCTACAGTTTAAAGCGCCTCCCTTCTTGTAATAAGGGCCGAAAACCAGCCTGACTCTAATAAACATAATTCGATAACAAGTCAAGTGGTTATAACAATAACAATTATAACAAATTTTGCGGTAATATTTCAACATCTTCTTTATCCACATCCACTGCAGCGGATTGGCCCAGGACTTTGATATTAACGACGACCCGCCCTTGTCCCCGGGTCCGGATAAAAAAGCCCGTCACCCCCGCAAAGGGGCCGTATAGCACCATAACCCTGTCCCCCTTCTTGAAACGATTACCGGTAATAACCTGGGCATCCCTTGAAACCATTATTTTCAACGAGTCTATGGCTTCCTGTGAAACAGGAACAGAGCCGTCTCTGTTGCCGAGGAGGCGTACGGCACCGGCGGTTTTGAGAATTTCAAGATGTTCATGGGGATTAAGATCTGTTTGAACAAAAACGTATCCGGGGAAAAGGGGTACATTGATCATGAGTTTTCTGTCTCGGCGTTTACTTTTAACCATGATTTTTGGAAGAAAAACCTCTATCTTTTTTTTGATCAAACCGTCATTTACAACGTTTTCGAATCTGCTTTTTGTATGCAGAACATACCATAAACGGGAATTTTTCTTAAGTGTCATCTATACTTACTCATTTTTTTGCTGAATGGTTCTTCAAGTCCTTAATCTCAGTTGATAAATGTTTCTAATTCGTGCCGAACTCGCCTAATCCGTAAAGATTGATCATAAATGCATATCGACTGTCATCATCCTCATCCGAGTACATCAAGTTTATTGACCAGCACTGTGCCCTATATAAAAAGCCCAGGCTTGAAAGAATATCTTTTTGCTCGTGAATATTCCGTTCGTATTCGCCGTATGAAGAAAGACGGTCCGATAGTATTAAATCCAGATGCAGGTAAATGGATTTGATTGAATCATATTCGTACCTGTGTTCAATAAACAATTTGTCACCGCGTTTATCCGATAAATTTACCCAAACATTATGGGATTGCAGTCTGTTATCATAGGGGGACCATTCAGCATCACCCCTCAGTGAAAAATATTTGTTCGGGATAAGTTCAAACTCAAGGTGTACCGGAGAAAAGGGCTCTTTGCTTTTTTGATTTGCCCACTTGGACGGATTGTCCTCTTTTTCTTCATTTATGTCATAACTCTGTTCCAGTTTCAATCGACAGAACTGGTCGTATTCATAGCCGATGGGTTGATCATTTTCATTCTTTGGAGAGTGTTTGTCTGCTGCGTGTTTTTGTGATCTTGATGTAAATGTGTTGGTGATTGAATAGGTGATAAGGTTCTTTTTGTCGATACGGTCCAATGAATCAAAGTTGGGATATTTTTCCTGGTTCATCGGAGGGATGTAGTCATAAATAACCCGGGGTCTTATCAGATGTTTTATTTTGCTGATATACTTTCCGTTTGCATCGTATACTCTGGAGATATCCGTGGAAAGATCTAATTTTATGTCATAAATTTCCCTGCTTTGTGTTTCTTCTTTTTCCGAGAGACTCTGGTTGTCTTTGTCAACATACCATATTGTCTCTGTCACTCCCAAAGAAGGTTCAATATTAAAATAGTTTTTAAATCTGTAAGGAAGATAAACTCGTGGATGCACATCCATCCGATGACCACGGCGAGTAAGGTCTTCTGTTCCGTCTTGCCTGTAAAAATAAGTGTATCCGGAATCAAGATCAAAATAAAGGGGAGAATTGAAAATTTGTTGTTTTAATGCATTGAAATCAACAAAGGGAAGTTTCTGCAAGGTTGTATCGGTATCTTTCCAGCGTCGATTTATGACATTGTCATACCAGCGTGCTTCAGCATTCAAGCTGTACTTGGTCCAGATTTTATTCAGATTGAGTCTGTTAACTCTTGTGGAATCATTATAGTCGTCAATATCTCTGCCGAAGTTTTTGTTAAAATAACTGTCCGTTTCTTCAAATCCCGTGTGTCCTCGTTTGAATTCAGTAAGGTAATCCTGATCGCTGACGATATCTATATCAAGCTTTGCAAAGAAACCAAAGGGCATTGCCTGATCATGCTTCATTCTGAACCAGTAACGGTCTGAATTGGGCCTTAATTCATCATCATCCTCATAGCCCCATTTATTACTTGATTCCCCGGTTCCGTCATCTGTTTTCATGTCATTTAAAAAATCATACATGAGTATTCCTTTTGACTGGTCATCGAGAATATAACGGTACTCCAATCCGATTTTATCTCCACGATCTTCCATGTGGTGGACATAAAAGGTTGCATCCGAGCTTTCGTTTATGGCCCAGAAAAAAGGTTGCAAATACATTTCACCTTTTCGATCGGAATATCCGATTTGGGGTGGCAATAAACCGGATTGCCGTTTAATCTTTGCAGGGAAAACAAAAAAAGGGGAATAGATTACAGGGACTTTTTTTGCCCATAGGGCGGCATGTTGAACAAAACCGTAGCCTTCCAGGGTGACCTTAAGATTTCTCCCGGTAATTTTCCATGCCGGATTGTCGCCGTCGCATGTCGTTGCGCTGGCTTTGTCAATGTCATAGGTGTCTTTACCTGTCTTTCGGATGGTGTCCCCGCTTATGTAGAAATGATTTTTACTGATAAACAGGGTCCCATTATATATTGTTCCAACCTCGGCTTCCAGATTGATTTCCATTCTGCTTCCGGTCAGAACGTCTTCTTTGACCGTCATGATTACATGTCCATCTGCAAGCACATTCATTGTCTGTTGATCAAAACGGACAAAATCGGCGGTAAGTCTCTTCTCCTGTTTGGTTATGATGACATTGCCCATTGCAATATATTGACCGGTTTTTTTATCGTAACTGAGATCATCTGCGGTGATATGCCATGGGGCTTCAGGGTTGTTGTCGAATTCCGGCTTAAAAGAGGCTGCCTTGCAATTAAAAGTGAGAATAAGCATAATAATGGGAATTAAAATAAGCCCGATGATAAGTTTAAATATATCGGGACAAGAATCAGGATAAAGACTGTAAATTTTGCTTGAATGAAAATTATGGCGTTTTTTTCGTATTTTTTTCTGAATCATCAATATGTTTGATTTTAAATATAGTATAATGAAAATTTGCTATGTGTAATGTGGCCCATAAATTGAGGGATAATATCTTGAACACGATGTGAATTTAACGTATAAAGCCTAAATTAATTAAAAATGTCAATATGTAGTTTTTAGAAAATTCAAAGATTTTAAGCTGGTGGAACCGAATTTAAAATGTTTATAACGCTTGAAGGGATAGAAGGCTCCGGAAAGACGACTCAGATTAAAAATATTGTTACATTTCTGGAAAGTAAAGGATATGATTGTATCACGACCAGGGAACCCGGGGGTACGGCGATCGGCGGAAAAATTCGTGCAATTCTTCTGGATCCTGGAAACAATGATTTGGATCCGCTGACGGAACTTCTCTTGTATGAGGCTGATCGAGCCCAGCATGTAAGTTCTATTCTCAAGCCTTTGTTATGTGACGGCAAGGCCGTTGTTTGTGACCGTTTTTATGATGCTACAACGGTTTACCAGGGATTTGCAAGAGGGCTTGATATCGAGCTGATACAAGAATTGCACAATTTGGTACTTAAGGGATTAAAACCAGATATTACAATTTTATTGGACCTTACACCTGAAGTCGGTCTTGAACGGGCATGGAGACAGATAAAAAGCGGAACAAGAACCCATTGTGAGACCCGTTTTGAAAAAGAGGCACTTGTATTCCATGACAAGGTAAGAGCCGGCTATCTTGAGCTTGCACGCCGTGAACCTGAACGCTTCAGAGTTATTGATGCTGCAAAGGATAAAGATCAAGTTCAAAAGGAAATAATAAAAACGTTATCTTTTTTTATTAGAAGTCAAAAAACAGCCGATCAGCAGACCGGATCTGTTTGAATAAATGCCCAATTTCAGCTCACTTTTAATTTCTCCGGTTTATTCGGCTTAGAAGAGTGGTGACAGAAGAACATGACTGATTCTATTTTAGATGCCATAGGCAATACGCCGCTTGTTGAAATAAAAAAACTTAATCCCAACCCGAAAGTAAGGATTTTGGCCAAATTGGAGTATCTTAATCCCGGTGGTTCGATAAAGGACCGAACGGCTCTTTTTATTATAGAGGCCGGAGAAAAATCCGGTGAACTTACTCCGGACAAAACCGTACTTGAAGCCACCAGCGGGAATACGGGAATCGGCCTTGCCATGGTATGTGCGGTCAAAGGATATAAACTTCTGTTGGCCATGTCTGAGTCTGCGAGTATTGAACGTCGGAAGATTCTTAAGGCCCGGGGTGCGGATATTCTTTTTACTCCGGCCCATCTCGGAACCGATGGCGCCATTGAGGAGGTTTATCGGCTGGCACGTGAAAATCCCAATGTTTACTTTATGTCGGATCAGTACAACACTGAAGCCAACTGGAAGGCGCATTATTTTGGAACCGCCAAAGAGATTTGGGAACAGACCCGGGGCAAGGTCTCAATGGTCGTTGCCACCATGGGTACCACCGGTACGCTGATGGGTATTTCAAAAAGATGCAAAGCGTATAATCCTGATATTAAAATTATAGGCGTTGAACCTTACCTCGGTCATAAGATCCAGGGCCTTAAGAATTTAAAAGAGGCTTATTGCCCTGAGATTTATGATAAAACCTGCCTGGATGAAAAGGTGAACATTGATGACGAAGAGGCCTTTGAGATGACAAGGCGTCTTGCAAAGGAAGAAGGCGTTTTTGTGGGGATGAGCAGCGGAGCCGCCATGGCAATTGCCGCAAAGAAGGCTGAGGCCATGGATGAGGGTACCATTGTTGTCATCTTTCCTGATAGTGGTGAAAGATACCTGAGTACCCCCCTTTTTACGGTTCGGGACAAGGTTAGCCTGAAGCTTTTTAATACCATGAGCCGATCCAAGGAATTTTTTGAGCCGATTATCCCCGGGAAAGTTTCCATGTATTCATGCGGTCCTACGGCATATGCGAGGATGCACATCGGAGAATGCAGGCGTTTTATATTTTCCGATCTTTTGAGGTGTTATCTTGATTACCGAGGCTATGACGTTACCCACGTCATAAACATAACGGACCTGGATGATAAGACCATTTCAGGCTCTGAAAAGGCCGGTATGGATCTATACGAATTTACAGGCGCTCACATTGATTCGTTTAAGAAAGATTTGGCTTTGCTTAATATCAAGCCTGCTGAAAATTATCCCAGGGCGAGTGACCATCTGGACGACATGGTTCAAATGGCCGAAAAACTGGTTCAAAAAGGGTTCGCATATGAAAAGTTTCACTCGCTTTACTTTGATATTTCCCGTTTTGCCGGATACGGCAGGCTGTCCGGTATTGATATCAATAAAATAAGGGTTGGTGCTACCGTTGATCTTGATGAGTACGAAAAGGATAACCCCAGGGATTTCACTCTTCTGAAAAGATCGAGACTTTCAGAATTGAAAAGGGGAATATACGTTAAGACCCCATGGGGTAATGTTCGTCCTTCCTGGCACATTCAGTGTGCAGCCATGTCCATGAAATATCTCGGTGAAAGTTTTGATATTCATACAAGTGTTCGTGATCTTGTATTTCCCCATCATGAAAATGAAATTGCGATTGCCGGCGCCTTGACAGGTAAGCCGCTTTGCAAGTACTGGATACACTGTGATCAGGTTCTGGTTGACGGGAAAAAGATGGATGAAAAAGAAAACCTGCTGACACTTGAAGATTTAACCCGTATGGGCTACTCTGGAAGAGAGATAAGGTACTGGCTTCTTTCCACCCATTACAGAAAACCGATTATGTTTTCCCAGGACAGGCTTGCATATGCAAAACGTTCATTAAAAAGACTCGATACCTGTATCGAAGCGCTGACGAATATCAAAGAAGAGGGGAATTTTTACGCTGAACAGGACCAGCTTCTTTATGATATAAAGCATGGTTTTATAAATGCCATGGATGATGATCTTAATATTTCGGCCGCCATGGCTTCCATATTCAAAATTGTCAAGAAGCTTAATATCCTGACTCTTGAAAAAAAGATAAATGTTGACGGGGCTTTAAAAATTATCGAAGCGTTCCGTGATATAGATTCCGTACTTAAAATATTTAATTTTGCCGGTAAAACTTTTGATCCGGAAGTACAACGCTTGATAGAGGAGAGGGAACAAGCAAGAAAAGAAAAAAACTGGGATCTTGCCGATAGAATTCGTGATCAGTTAGCTTCTCGTGGAATTATATTACGAGATGAGAAGAAAGGGGCATGAGAGCTTTGATGCTTTCGGTCTGTTATACTCAGGTTTGTGTTTAAAATTTTCAGTGATTTTTAGGACAAAAGAGATATGAATCCGATATATTTCCCGTTTACATACGTTTCAAAACCGGCTTTTAGAGCTATTTCAGCATGTTTTAAAAAAATTGACGTGTATCAGCCTTCATCTCAAAAAGTACCTGATAATATGGAGAAATGGTCCAAAAGCGGACTGCTTGATATCCATATTCCGGTTAAAGGTGAAGAAGATATACTTGATAAACTCTGTAAAGAGTACAAGGACTGGGGGAACCTCCATAATGGTCCGGGGATCTCTTTTTTCAAAACCCAAACGGATACGGTTCCTTTTTTTGATGAAACCTTTCCTTCACAAATCAAAGCGGATATTCAAAAAAAGCATCCCATACCGGTGGAGGAAAAACCGGACCCGCTTTTGGCTGCCAGAATATTTCTTCGGTTTGCCCAGGATTTTGATATACAACACTTTGAAATGGAAGAGGATATTCAAGCCTTTGAGAAGATGCGGGAAGATCTTTTGGAAAACGCGGTTTCGGAAACAATACGGCTGAGCCTTTTGTACTTGATTCGGGAAATCATATGATCAAAGAAAGGATAGAATCCTGGATTCGCCTTATGCACCATGACAAAGAACGATCCGGAATTTTCATTACAACCAACCGGTCCGCACTTGAGTATCTGCTTGACGAAGAATCCGGTTTTGAAATGGTGCTTGATTTAAACTCGATACCGCTGTATGAAAACATATCTGAAGAGACCAAGATATGGCAAAGTCGTTTAATAGAATATCTTGACCTTGTTTTGAGAAATACCGGCCCGGCATCAAATAAAAATCTTCTTGAAACACCTGCGTGTAAAGGGTGTGATACAAAAGTCTCTTTAAAGCTTTACCTTGTTCCGGGCAGATCACCCCATGATTTTTTTTCACGTTTTGTTGAAAATAAACTGCATAGAAACGAACTGACAACTGAGAGGGGAGTACTTAAAAATACTCTGATTGGACTTGTCGGTTAAAAATTATATGGTTTTTCAAAATCAAAAAAAAATGAAAAAATAGTAACAAGGCTTGACTCGTTTGGGTAATTGGTATAAAGATTTTTTTGCTTAAAATGTGGGGAAAAGGCCGATCTGTTTGTCTGTACTGGTCGCCGTTGTTTTAATTTTTTAAGGTAAGGAGGCTTTAAAATGAGTTATAATGTTGTTGTAGATGCGGAAAAATGTCAAGGTTGTGAAGAATGTGTAGATGTCTGTCCTAGCGATGTATTTGAGATGCAGGCGGGCAAATCCGTTCCGGTTAATGCTGACGAATGTGTTTT
>JAFDHS010000297.1 GCA_019308655.1 Deltaproteobacteria bacterium | reverse complement strand
ATCTTCATCGCACTGTAGAGTTCGGCGCATTTTTCTTCAAAACGCCGGATGCGCAGCATCTGGTGCAACAGGTGCAGCGCATGATCACGGTCAACTTTTACCTTTGCCTGTTTTGCAGTCGTTTCCATGGTCATCAGCTTGTCTCCAACGTTGATATATCGCCCTCGGGCAGCCCCAATTCACGCGCTTTGAGCAGTCTGCGCATAATCTTGCCGCTGCGGGTTTTGGGCAGGTTATCTTGAAACTCGATTTCCTTGGGAGCCACTGCCGACCCCAGTTTCTTACGGGCGAAGCCCATGATATCCAGCCGCAGCTTTTCATCGGCCTCTATTTTTGGTTTGAGCGTGACAAAGGCCTTGACCAGTTCTCCGATCATCGGGTTGGGGATGCCGATAACGCCGGCTTCAGCAACCGCGGGATGTTCCATGAGTGTGCTCTCCACTTCAAAGGGACCTACCATATGCCCTGAGGTCTTGATAATGTCATCGGCGCGTCCGATGAACCAGAAATAGCCGTCAGCGTCGCGCCGGGCCAGGTCGCCGGTAATGTACCAGCCGGCCACAAAACATTTCCGGTAGCGCTCCTCGTCGTGCAGGTATTCCCGGAACATGGAGGGCCAGCCGGCTCTGAGTGCCAAGTCACCCTGGACTTCCGGATCTTTCACGACCTCGACCTTGTCATTGTTCACACGACGGACAATGGCCGCCTCTATCCCCGGCAAGGGAAAACCCATGGAGCCGGGCCGGATATCGACGGAAGCAAAGTTTGCGATCATGATTCCACCGGTTTCGGTCTGCCACCAGTTGTCGTGAATCGGAAGGCCGAGTTTTTTCTGTCCCCAGACCACGGCTTCGGGGTTGAGGGGTTCGCCGACACTGTGAATCAACCGGAGATGACTTAAATCGTATTCCCGGCGCGGTTCAAACTCCATGCGCATCAGTCTGCGGATGGCCGTGGGAGCGGTGTACCATATGTTGACCTTTTGATTTTCCAGGATTTCGTACCAGCGTTTTGCATCAAAGTCGGTTTCGTCGATGATGTTGGTTACACCATGGACAAGGGGAGCGATGATGCCGTAAGACGTACCGGTCACCCAGCCCGGATCTGCGGTACACCAAAAGACATCTCCGGGGTGGAAGTCCATTACGTATTTACCTGTCATATAGTGTGTAAGCACGGCATTGTGAACATGCACAGCCCCTTTGGGCATGCCGGTTGTCCCGCTGGTAAAATGGAGGATAGCCATCTGTTCCGGGTCGGTTGGCGGGATGGTAAATGTTTTGGATGCTTTTGTCATTTGTTCAGACAACGACCGGACAGTTTTATCCATATCCTCGTCAACGTCTGCCAGCAGTACATTCTGAAGTTGCGGTAAACGATCCATCAAACCGGCGACTTTTTGTTTGTACAGGGGTTTGGTGGTCACAAGGAGTTTGGCGTTGCCTCTGCTTAAGCGCTGAAAAATTGGTTCCGGGCCGAAAGCCGAGAACAGGGGGCAAAAAACACTGCCGTTTTTCAGCGTGCCAAGTGCAGCGATATACAGTTCCGGGATTCGTCCCGCAAGGACAAAGACCCTGTCGCCTTTTTGGATGCCCAGCTGTTTGAGTACGTTGGCAAAGCGGTTGGTTTCTTCTTTCAGGCGGGCATAGGTGAAATCAAGAATGGTGCCGTCGCTGCCTATCCACCGGATTGCCGGGTGGTCACGCAACAGACCGTCAGCGTGACGGTCCACTGCCTCGTGTGCAATGTTCAAACCCTTGCTGTCCGGCAGGCCGTCCAGTTCACGACGAATCTTTTCCCATGAAAAACTGCTGTATGTTTGGTGGTAGTCCGGAAGGTTTGGCTTAATGTTCCAGGTATCTGAGGATTTCTTGATTGGTTTCCAGTTCATGGATCTTCCTTTCCCTTTGATAGGCAGAAAAATCTGTTCGAGAATCCAGTAATAGAGGGAGGCCAGGCAGGTGGTTCGACCCTCTCCTATAAAAATCTTAGATTAAAAAAGACCAACAACGTAAAGTGAATCAGGAACTTTTTTTACGACTTCATCTATATTAAAAAAGACACAAAAGTTATCGGGTGCAGCCTTGTTTTTGCAGATGCAATTGTGAAGAATAAATTAAACTAACGTTAACCTGGTTAAAGAAAATTTAATTGTTTGAGTGGGGAATTTTATTGAAGATTCGGTAAAGATTTTTTGTCTCTCTGCAACAAGAATTTTAAATAAAAGATATTGAAACAAACCAATTAAGATGTATATTATATCTTTTTAAAATATGTTGTAAAGGAGAAATTCTATTCGTGCTAAAAAATGGTAAAGGTAATTTTGAAAGCCCAAACGTCAATTCCCGGATTTCCCACTGTATCCGTTGTGGGACATGTTGCATATTTCCCACTGTATCCGTTGTGGGACATGTTGCATAAAAGGCGGGCCTTCTTTCCACCATGAAGATAAGATGCTCATTGAAAAAGGAATAATTTTATCAAAGTATCTTTATACCATAAGAGCGGGTGAATTGACCTATGATAATGTCAAGGGGCATCTTATCCCTGCAAGTTCTGATATAATAAAGATGAAAGGACGGCAAAATTCCTGGACGTGTATTTTTTTTGATAAAGAGACAAAGGGGTGCATGGTTTATGAGAACCGGCCTGTTGAATGCAGGGCCCTTAAATGCTGGGATACAACCGAGATAGAAAGAATCTATTCTAAAAACAGGCTTACCCGAAAAGATCTTATCGCAAAGGTTCAAGGCTTGTGGGGCATTGTTGAAGATCATCAGTTCCGCTGTTCATACGACAACATAAGGTGTTTGGCAGATCTTTGGGACAGGGATAAAAAGAAAAGCGCTATTGAAGGCATTGTTGAAATTATTCAATACGATATCCACATGCGTTCTCTGGTGGTGAAAAAGGGCGGCATGGATTCGGATATGCTGGATTTTCTTTTCGGCCGTCCTCTTGTGGAAACCATAAAGACCTTCGGTTTCAGGGTTGAAAAAAGAGAGGGTAACTTTTGTCTGATTCCGAATC
>JAFDHS010000296.1 GCA_019308655.1 Deltaproteobacteria bacterium | reverse complement strand
ATCTTCGGACTTATCGAAAACATGAGCGGTTTTCAATGCCCGCACTGCGGCAAAATGGTCGACCTGTTCGGGAGCGGCGGCGGACAAAAAACAGCCATGGCAATGGGAATAAACTTTTTAGGTAAAATTCCCTTTGATACCAACATGGTATCCTGTGGTGACGCCGGCACCTCTTTTCAGGAAAAATATACGGGTTCTGCGGTAACCCAAGCCTTTGCCACTGTTGCCGAAACCATGTCCAAATTTATCTCGGGTTAATATAGTCCGAAAAAAAATTCATAAAATAAAGATTTTTAAATATAAGGAAAATATTACCATTATGAAAATTGCCATTCCCATGGCTGAAGGAAAACTTACAGCCCACTTTGGTCATTGCCAAAATTTTGCTCTTATTGAAGTTGAAAATAATGAAATCAAAAATAAAGAAGTCCTCATTCCCCCACACCATGAACCCGGAGTACTCCCGAAATGGCTTCATGAAATGGGTGCTACCCATATTATTGCCGGCGGTATGGGCAACAGAGCAATAAGTCTTTTTCAGGAGAATGACATAGAAGTAATTACCGGCGCACCTGCACTGCCCCCGGAAGAACTTGTCATGAGTTATTTGAACAAAGAGCTTGTTACAGGTAACAACCTTTGTGACCATTAAGAGCCTCGGGGGAAATGAATAAGACCTGTCTTATTTGTTTTTCCCCGAGTCCATGACACGGTCCGCCAATATACCCGGACGATATCAAAAATCATCCTTCTTTATTTTTTTCTTCAATATCAGCTTGTTACCTTTATAATTGTACCGGAACTCACTGGAATATTGCTCCATTATGGCAAAACCCCGGCCATGCTCAGCGTCTGCCGGCATCTGTCTTTTTCGCATCGCCCTCCAGTCAAAACCTTCCCCATGATCCTCGATTTCCATGATAAGGCTTTGATATCGAACTTTTAAAGAATATCTTACCATTTTGTCGGAATCAAAAAAATGCCCGTGTTTTACAGCATTGTTCAAGCCTTCACGCATAAGCAGACATATGGCGAAACTTTCACAGTCAAGCTCCATCTCGTTTAAAAACCGACGGGTTTCCGTATCTGCTTTGTCAATGTTTTCTATTGTTGAGCGAAAAAATATTTCAAGGGAATTTACGTCCTTAAAGACATTAAACTTGCAGTGGCCTGCCATTTTATTTGCTCTCTTTTTTGAACAAATCATTTGCAAACATTCAGTAAAGCGCCCTAAATATGAACTGCCCCATGTCATTATCTTAAAAAAAGATTTCATCACAAAAAATATATTTTTTAAACCTCAATCCCTAAAATAACAATGTCATCTTCGGGTTGAAAAACTTCTTTGTGTAAAAGCTGAACAATTTTCCCGGGGGCCTCCCTTATGGAGATATCCCTGACTTTATTACAGACAGCAATCAAATCCTGTTGTGCCTGGGTCCACATTATCTTTTGGCGGCATGATTCAACCAGTCCATCCGAATATAGATAGAAACGATCTCCCGGAGAAACGTCTATATTTTTCTGCCCGAACCAGACATCTTTAAAAACGCCGAGGATATCTCCGTTTATTTCAACAAAAGACGGTTCCCCTTTTACCGGTACATATACGGCAGGTGGATGGCCGGCGTTTACAATCGTCATCTGATTGGTTTTGCGGTTTAATTTCCCATAACAGGCGGTAAGATATTTACCTTCGGGTAAGATTTCCACCAGCACATCGTTGATCATCCGGATACTTTCAACAGGCCCGTAAACCGGTCTGCAATTCTGTTTCAACAACGCCTTTATCGAAGCGACCATGTAGCTCGTTTTTATGTCATGACCCGAAAAATCGGCTACAACGTAGCCATAAATATCCTCAGAGATGGGCAATACCTCATAAAAATCCCCCCCTGCTTCATGGAGGGTCAGGTAATAGACTCCGAAATGCGCTTTGGGGTGTGAATCCGGAGTTGTCAGCAGCGAGGTTTGAGCTTCCGTTATCTCTTTTAGTTTTTGCGCCTGGCTTGCTATAAGTGAATTGGTTGCAATGGAAAGTTTCAGATGGAGCCGTACCCGGGCCAATACTTCAAGGGGGTGAAAAGGTTTGGTTATGTAATCAACAGCTCCAAGTTTAAAACCGGCAAGTTTGTAATCGATTTCATTGATTCCGGTCAAAAAAATTACAGGGATAGATGCCGTAGCGGAATTGCTTTTAAGATGCTTGATCACATCAAAACCGTTTTCACCGGGCATAATGATATCGAGCAGAATAAGATCCGGTTTTTCAGTTGCAGCGATCTCTCTGGCCGAGGGGCCGTCGGCAGCCGTCAGTATCCGATACCCTTCTTTGCCCAGAGATACCTCCAGCAGTTTAAGATTCGAGGGATTGTCATCTACAGCAAGTATGGAAAAACGCGAGGCTGCCGGCATGTTCATGACCTTTTAGGGATTT
>JAFDHS010000295.1 GCA_019308655.1 Deltaproteobacteria bacterium | reverse complement strand
TAAGGTATCCTCCACATCCTGTAGGTCACTGCCGGGAAAATATAGGATAAGATTTGAAGAATTGGCAATACCCAGTTCTTCACAGTTCTTCATGATCTCCAGGTTCTGAAGGGCTGTGGTACCTTTGTTCAGTTTTTTAAGCAACTGTGTGCCAAGGGCCTCTATACCGACCTGGACCTCCTGTACCCCTCCGGCTTGCATCGTTTCCAGCATGTGCCTTGGCGTAGTCGCCCGTATCTCTCCGAATAAGTTAAAATCCTTGCCCAGTCCGCCTAATTGTTTAAAAATCTCTTCAGATGATTTGACCGGAAGCATATTATCCATAAAAGTGACAGAAAGTGTCTTGTATTTTGTCGTCATATGGTCAACTTCGGAAATCGCCTGCAGGGGAGTCTTGGACCGGTATCCTTCCCACTGAAGGTTAAGGTTGCAAAAGGTGCAACCGGAAGGCTTATCCATGGTTTTAACCTGGCGCCATCGACATCCCCTGGATATTTCGGCTGAAAGGGTCGGAAAGAACCTTTTTTGAGGAGTGAATGTTTTCAGAAGGTCAAAATAGTCATCATAGTCAGGCATCGGAAGCGTCTTTAATGTCTCCATTTGGCAGAAGGAAACAGGATTTTTATCTTTCAGGCTTTTTTGCGTAACCAATCCTGTAATGGGGGGTATATTTTCCAAACCTTTACCCTTTTTCAGATGACCGACCAACCGGCTCAAGGGAAGCTCTCCTTCACCATTGACGACAAAATCCACTTCCGGAAAGACCTGAAAAAGGTTTGGGATTGAATCTCCGGCAAACATTGATCCGCCGATCACTATTTTAAGACCCGGGAACTTTTTCTTAATTTGTTTGATAAAATAAATAGAAGAAGTAAACTGACAAAGACATATTGAAAACCCTGCCAGCCCGTAAGCCTCCCAGTCCATATCGTCGATAAAGGCATCCGAGACCTCCCTTACCCGCTCGGCCAGAGTTTTGAGACCTGTTTTACGCACCATGGGGTTTCCGACGGTCTCCTGATCAAAAATTTTTTCTATCTGCCTGATCCGTTCCGGATATAAAAGAGCGGCATAAACGGTTTCAGCCAGCCATGTTTTCTCTGATATGGTCTGATAGAGACGGTATCCAATGGTTTCCGCTATTTTTAAATATAAGTGGCACGCTTTGACGTTAAGGTCGGGAAACTGGTGCTTCAAATATGACTTCAGCGTACCCAGTTGAATAGACGGGCGGTTAAAAAGAGGCCACGGCGCAGAGATGAGAAGCACACTTTCAAATGAACCGGCCTGGTTGTTTTTCATACCTGAAAACCCCGGTAAATGGTTAAAAATTTATCAACATTCCGGCATTGGCTTTAGAAAATCATCATCATCGAGCAAATCGGGAAATTTGTGGCAGTCGACTACATGATCGACGATATAGTCAATCAAGACGGTATCAATCAGCTCCATGGTATCCATGTGTCGCTTGGCAGCTATTTCGCTGAAGGCATCCCATATTCCTTTGCGCACTTTTATGGCTGCACACTTGTTGTTTCCCATTTATCCTCCTGTTTTTTATTTTTTCTCAAAAGGCGCAACGTACAAGGACCAAGGCCCGAAAATATTTGTGTCGCAAAACCACTTGTTTGGTCTAACAAATATAACCCCTAAAGACAATCCCCTGTTTTTTTGTGAACCTTTTTTGACGCATTCGTAAAAAGGATGTTGGTTTCTGCCCGATTTTCCGTTTTGGGTCTGCACCATTGGTTGAATCCCCACATCGCATCTCTACAATGCATGACGTCTCCAAATAAAATGCAATTATCCGAAATCTGGAAAATCATCAACATACAGGCGTCATAATGAAAATTTCATCTTTCATAGGCGGAATCGTGATCCGGATGAAGGGAAATAAAACGAAGATACTCGCCCTCAATCGTTAAGGTGGCCCGGAACGTTTGGCTGATACGGATCGAATAGATGGCTTTACCTTTACGGGTTTTGATGTTTTTGATCTTTTCCAGATTAAACCCCGAAGAGCGTCGTAGTTGATCGAAATTCAACTTGGAAAGTGTCTTCAAAGATTTGATGAAAGCCTGGAGCTCCTTTTTTTGTAACTTAAAAAGGTCTTTTTGAAAGTCAGGAAAGTTCAGATCGAGTTTCAATATCTTTCTCCAGAGAGGAAATATCCGTTTCAACCGGCTGATGATCCTTTTCCCAGCGATCAAACGCCGCTAAACGCTTATGAAATGCTTCGTCTTTCAGAAGGCACATTTCAAATTCGCTAATGATTTCGACCGGTTTTAAAACAATGGTACCGTCAGCATATTCATCAATCCGGATCGTTTTGCCGGCAAACTTTTTACCGATGGAAATCTGGCCTTGTTTATTTACCTGTTTAACTTGTAGCGTTGTCATCGTTTTCAATCCTTTTTTAAATTATTATTTTAATAATATA
>JAFDHS010000294.1 GCA_019308655.1 Deltaproteobacteria bacterium | reverse complement strand
GTGTCAAGGGTGAAGCAGCGACACGCTGTATTAATATTACATGTCCTGCCCAGGTTAAAGAGAGTATTAAACATTTTGCCTCAAAGGGCGCCTTTGATATAGAGGGAATGGGAGATAAGCTGATCAAGCAATTGGTGGACAAGGGGCAGCTCTCTTCCTATGGGGATATTTTTGCTCTGAGTGAAGATACATTGCAGGCCCTGGAACGAATGGGGACTAAATCCGCTGAAAATATTATCAATGCCATCCAAAAGAGTAAAAGAATCAGTTTCAAACGTTTTCTTTATGCCCTTGGCATACGGCATGTCGGAGAGCATGTGGCAGGTATTATTGCAAGCAGATTTAAAAACATAGACGGCCTTGCAGATGCAACACCTGAAGATCTCGCATCCCTGGAAGGAATAGGACCTGTCGTTGCTGAAAGCGCGGTAAGATTTTTCCGGCAGGATGAAAACCGGAAAGCCTTGAACAAAATTATGGACAGCGGTGTGCATGTTTATTTTGAAGGGGAGAAAAAACAAGGGGCGGTGTCGGACAAGTCCTTTGTTTTAACAGGCGCTCTTGAAAGCATGCCCAGGAGCCAGGCAAAAAAAATGATCGAAACAGCGGGGGGGCGGGTGACCGGTTCCGTGAGCAGAAGTACGGATTACCTGGTTGTCGGTGCCTCTCCAGGCTCCAAGCTTGATCAGGCAAAAAAACTGGGTGTCGAAATTATTGATGAAGCCGCTTTATTGATGTATCTTAAAACCCAAAGATAGTGTTGAGATTTGAGGAATGAGAGTAAATACCTTCTCAAGCGAGGCAAACATGGAAAAAGCAAGAGTCCAGGCTTTAAATATAAAATTTAACCATAAGGAGATAGATTAATGGAAAAAATGACGCGCACATCAAGGTTTATGGTATGTTTATCAATTACGGCTGTTTTTTTTCTCCTTTTTACGGGATGTACCTGGAACAAGAGCGCTAAGGGGACCACCACCTCTCGTTCGTCGATTCAAAAGAAGAAAGAACCCGTTCCTTTATATCTTGACTTTGGAGACGTGCTTATACCCGGAGAATTAAAAATGGACAAAAAATCATCTCTGGTGGTTCAATCTCCCGGTCTTTCAACGGGTCTTATTGTTTTAAAAGGACGGGTCAATGTAAAATCCCTGATTGATTTTTTTGAAAACAATATGGCCAGGGATAACTGGAAACTGGCCTGTTCATTAAAGTCCCCTCGATCAATAATGGTTTTTGAGAAAGAAAACAGAAGGTGTATCATAAACATCCTTGAAAAGGAATTCAGTATGACCTATGTCGAAATATGGGTTGCGCCGACGATAGATGGAACCACATCGTCAGATTTGTTGAATTAGATTTATGCCGAATAATATCAAAAATAAAAATATTGTAATAGGCGTATGCGGCGGGATCGCGGCTTACAAAAGTATAGAAGTGTTAAGGCTGCTTCAGAAGCGGGGTGCCAATGTAAGGGTTATCATGACACATAACGCCGAGGCATTTGCAGGTCGGCTTACCTTTGAAGCCTTGTCGGGCCGATCGGTGTGTACAAGCCTTTTTGAAAAAGGAGAAGATGTCTCCATAAAGCACATTCAATGGGCGAACGATGCGGATGCAGTGATTATCGCACCGGCAACAGCCAATATTATCGCCAAGCTTGCAAACGGACTGGCTGACGATGCTTTGAGTACGTTCATGCTTGCCGTTAAATCCCCTGTTATCCTTTGTCCTTCAATGAACACGAATATGTATGAAAACAGAGCGGTTCAACGAAATCTTGATGTTTTAGAAGCAGATGGATATCATATCGTGGAACCGGGGGAAGGGGAGCTTGCCTGCGGCACTTCCGGGGCCGGCCGGCTTCCTGAACCGGCATACATAGTGGACAGACTTTTAAACCGTCTTGCGCCAAAAGACCTCAAAGGGAAAAGGGTGCTTGTTACTGCCGGTCCCACTCGTGAAAATATCGATCCGGTAAGGTTTATCAGCAACCCTTCTTCAGGCAGAATGGGTTATGCTGTTGCCAGGGCCGCCGAATTCAGAGGGGCCAAGGTGGTTTTGATTGCAGGCCCCACAAACCTTCCCGACCCTGTCAATATTGACGTGGTTAAGGTCCAAACCGCCGGGGATATGGCCCTTGCGGTATTTGACCACATGGATGATTCGGATATTATAATAAAAGTTGCTGCGGTTTCGGATTACAGACCCAAAGAACGGGCGGAACAAAAAATCAAGAAACAAAAGGACGAGATTGTTTTGCCTTTGCAGAAAACTCAGGATATTTTGAAAGAAATCGGTATGAGAAAAAAGAACCGGATTCTTGTCGGGTTTGCTGCGGAGACTGAAGACCTTGAAAAGAATGCCGGAAAGAAACTTTTTGAAAAAAATCTCGATATTATTGTCGGCAACCTTGTAAATCAACCCCGTTCCGGTTTCGGAACGGAGACCAACAA
>JAFDHS010000293.1 GCA_019308655.1 Deltaproteobacteria bacterium | reverse complement strand
AAGTAGAATTGTTGTTTGTTCTTGACATAAACTTGCAATTTGGTTATAAAACGTCAACTTGGATTAAATCAGAAGCATAGATTAATAAAATAAAGCGTCGTTTTAAAGACGTCAACTACTTTCAATTTTAGGGTTAGTATTTCCAATGAAACTGGAAAAAATTCTTAAGCAGAAACAGGCCGATATCGTAAAAAACTGGTTTGAATCAGTGGTTGACACCTACCCCCCCGATAGCGCCAAATTCCTCAAGAAACAGAAAAATATGTTCCTCAATCCTGTAGGAAACACTACCCTGGAGAGTTTGGAAGGCTTATTTGATGAGCTTCTTAAGGGAATGGATCATGAAGCCATGATGTCATTTATAGATCCTATCGTCCGAATTAGAGCCATTCAGCCTATCTTCTCACCTTCACAAGCGGTTGGTTTCGTTTTTTTGCTCAAAAAAGTCATCAGGAAATCATTAAAAAAAGAACTGAGTCAAGATCGGGTTTTAAGCGAGTTGTTGTTGTTTGAGTCAAAGGTTGATAACCTTAGTCTTCTCGCTTTTGATAAATATATGGAATGTAGGGAAAAAATCTACCAGCTCAAGGCTACTGAAGAAAAAAACAGAATCAGGATGGAGGCTTCGGGTAACAAATAGGATCGTTTAAAATCAGGAAAGGTTAATAACGAGTTCTATGTCCTTTAATAGTGATGTCCGGATTTCCGTGGGGCGTAAAAATTCGGTTTTGACCTGAATGATACCAAATGATTTGAATGGTGCCGAGGAGCCGTCGAGTGAGGTAAGGTTAAATGAATCTAAAGTACATCCTCATAGTTGTTTTGGCGCTTTGCCTGATAGCTTATGCAGGCGTTGAAATGGCCGGGCTGCAGGTTATATTCGGAGTCGTCATACCCTATGCGGCCGTAGTCGTTTTTATTGGTGGCTTTGCCTATCGTGTTATGGACTGGGCCCGTTCAGCGGTGCCTTTCCGTATTCCCACAACATGCGGCCAGCAGAAAAGTTTGTCCTGGATAAAGCCAAACTGCATAGACAACCCCTCTTCAAACCGTGGTGTTATTATCCGGATGATTCTGGAAGTATTATTTTTCCGATCATTATTCAGGAACACCAAAATGGCCTTAAACAAAGACGGCCTTAAACTTTCCTATACTTGGGAAATATGGTTGTGGCTGTTTGCGTTGCTATTTCACTATTCGTTTCTCGTTGTAATAATAAGGCATCTGAGGTTTTTTATAAACCCCGTTCCGTTTTTTGTCGGAGCATTGGAAACGATGGATGGTTTTTTCCAGATCGGTCTGCCGGGAGTTTTCCTGTCCGGCATCCTTCTTCTGGCCGCCCTGATCTATCTCTTCTTAAGAAGAATCGTTATACCACAGATGAGGTATATTTCGCTTGCTGCAGATTTTTTTCCTCTTTTTTTGATTATTGGCGTGGCTGCTACCGGTATTCTGATGCGCTATTTTACCAAGGTGGATATTGTCGGCGTTAAAGAAATCACCATGGGCTTGGTAACGTTTCATCCCGTTGTTGTCGAAGGCGTGGAAGCTCTTTTTTATGTGCATCTGTTTCTGGTCAGCGCTCTGTTGCTCTATTTTCCTTTCAGCAAACTGATGCATGCAGGTGGGGTCTTCCTGAGTCC
This sequence comes from Deltaproteobacteria bacterium, assembly GCA_019308655.1. Taxonomy (GTDB): domain Bacteria; phylum Desulfobacterota; class Desulfobacteria; order Desulfobacterales; family JAFDHS01; genus JAFDHS01. The sequence goes on along the minus strand of JAFDHS010000293.1, from coordinate 1,630 downwards.
CACAAGAAATCTGCCTAATGACAGCCGTATGAAAAGACATATTAATCCCTGGAATTACCCTGTCAAAATTCATACCTATGAAGAATATGAAGATGATTTCAGGGAAAAAATGGTAGAGGCCGGGCTTCCAGTGGATAAGGAACTTTAGACTACAGCTGATTTTTTTATCAACATTAATTGTAATTATTCATTTCGTGCATAAATAGACGTTGAAAACCAAGCCGATATTTTTTGCATACGTAAACGATATTAACAATTGGCCGTAGGTTCTACGGTGACAGCCTGTGGAGATGCGGTAAGGCCTAAGCATTTGGTTCGGGCACTGTCTGTGAAGCAGGAATTTTTCATCACTTTGGTCCATAGGCAAGAGTGAATAAGAAGAAAGGAACAGTAAATATAATGTCAGAAGAACTAAAGCCGGATGAATTAATATCCAACCTGGATTACAAACCACCCCAAACGGGATGGATGGATACTCCCGTTGATATTAAGCCGGGGATCTATTGCTATGCTTCTAACCCCAAAAGTGTTGAAACTTTGGGCCTTCCCAATGCAAGACGCTGGGACCCCCTTGAAGACGACTGGAAATTGCCCAAAAACTGGCAGCAAATAATTTTTCAGGGAATGAAGGATCGCCTTGAAAAGTTCCGTACCTTTAAGGTATTTATGGATATTTGCGTAAGATGCGGGGCCTGCGCTGATAAATGCCATTTTTTCATTGGTACGGGTGATCCGAAAAATATGCCGGTTGTTCGGGCCGAGCTTCTTCGTTCCGTCTACAGGCATGATTTTACGACTGCCGGAAAAATTCTTGGCAAAGTGGCCGGTGCCAGACCCATGACGTTGGGTGTTTTGAAAGAGTGGTGGTATTATTTCTTTCAATGTACTGAATGCAGGCGCTGCTCGGTTTTTTGTCCTTACGGTATTGATACGGCGGAAATTACCATAATCGGTCGGGAATTGCTTAATCTTGTAGGGCTTAACATCGACTGGATAGCAACGCCTGTTGCCAATTGTTACATGACGGGTAACCATCTGGGCATTCAGCCCCATGCCTTTAAAGATATGCTGGATTTCTTTACCGAGGATATCGAGGAAGTGACCGGTGTAAACGTTGCCCCCAATTACAACAAAAAAGGCGCGGATATCCTTTTTATTACGCCATCGGGTGATGTGTTTGCCGATCCTGGTACGTACACGTGTATGGGTTATATGATCCTGTTTCATTATTTGAAAGTGAAATACGGACTCGATGTAACGTGGAGCACCTATGGTTCCGAGGGAGGTAATTTCGGTTTTTTTACTTCCCACGAGACGATGAAACGACTCAACGCAAAAATGTATGCCGAGGCCAAACGGTTGGGCGTTAAATGGATTCTTGGCGGAGAGTGCGGACATATGTGGCGGGTAATTAATCAGTACATGGATACCATGAATGGTCCTGCCGATTTTCTTGAAGTACCTAGTTCCCCAATAACCGGAACGGTATTCGAGTCTGCCCGGTCAACCAAAATGCTTCATATTGCCGAATTCACGGCTGACCTGATCAAACATGAAAAGCTTGAACTTGATAAAAGCCGAAATGATCACTTAAAGGTTACGTTTCATGATTCATGCAATCCTGCCAGAG
>JAFDHS010000292.1 GCA_019308655.1 Deltaproteobacteria bacterium | reverse complement strand
ATCTTCATCGCACTGTAGAGTTCGGCGCATTTTTCTTCAAAACGCCGGATGCGCAGCATCTGGTGCAACAGGTGCAGCGCATGATCACGGTCAACTTTTACCTTTGCCTGTTTTCCAGTCGTTTCCATGGTCATCAGCTTGTCTCCAGCGTTGATATGTCGCCCTCGGGCAGCCCCAATTCACGCGCTTTGAGCAGTCTGCGCATAATCTTGCCGCTGCGGGTTTTGGGCAGGTTATCTTTAAACTCGATTTCCTTGGGAGCCACTGCCGACCCCAGTTTCTTACGGGCGAAGCCCATGATATCCAGGCGCAGCTTGTCGTCGGCCTCCACCTTTGGTTTGAGCGTGACAAAGGCCTTGACCAGTTCCCCGATCATCGGGTTGGGGATGCCGATAACACCGGCTTCAGCAACTGCGGGATGTTCCATGAGTGTGCTCTCCACTTCAAAGGGGCCGACCATATGTCCTGAGGTTTTGATAATGTCATCGGCGCGTCCGATGAACCAGAAATAGCCGTCAACGTCGCGCCGGGCCAGGTCGCCGGTAATGTACCAGCCGTCCACAAAACATTTCCGGTAGCGCTCCTCGTCGTGCAGGTATTCCCGGAACATGGAGGGCCAGCCGGGTCTGAGTGCCAGATCACCCTGGACTTCCGGGTCTTTAACGACCTCGACCTTGTCATTGTTTACACGACGGACAATGGCCGCCTCAATCCCCGGTAAAGGGAAACCCATGGAGCCGGGCCGGATATCGATGGAAGGAAAGTTCGCGATCATGATTCCACCGGTTTCGGTCTGCCACCAGTTGTCGTGAATCGGAAGACCGAGTTTTTTCTGCCCCCAGACCACGGCTTCGGGGTTGAGGGGTTCGCCGACACTGTGAATCAGGCGGAGGTGACTTAAGTCGTATTCCCGGCGCGGTTCAAACTCCATGCGCATCAGCCTGCGGATGGCAGTGGGAGCGGTGTACCATATGTTCACCTTTTGATTTTCCAGAATTTCGTACCAGCGCTTTGCATCAAAGTCGGTTTCGTCGATGATGTTGGTTACACCATGGACAAGGGGGGCGATGATGCCGTAAGACGTACCGGTCACCCAGCCCGGATCTGCGGTACACCAAAAGACATCTCCGGGGTGGAAGTCCATTACGTATTTCCCTGTCATATAGTGCGTAAGCACGGCATTGTGAACATGTACCGCCCCTTTGGGCATACCGGTTGTACCGCTGGTAAAATGCAGGATAGCCATCTGTTCCGGGTCGGTTGGCGGGATGGTAAATGTTTTGGATGCTTTTGTCATTTGTTCAGGCAACGACCGGACAGTGTTATCCATATCCTCGTCAACGTCTGCCAGCAGTATAGTTTGAAGTTGCGGTAAACGATCCATCAATCCGGCGACTTTTTGTTTGTACAGACGTTTAGTGGTCACAAGGACTTTGGCGTCGCCTCTGCTTAAGCGCTGAAAGATTGGCTCCGGGCCGAAAGCCGAGAACATGGGGCAAAAAACACTGCCGTTTTTCAGCGTGCCAAGTGCAGCGATATACAGTTCCGGGATTCGTCCCGCAAGGACAAAGACCCGGTCGCCTTTTTTGATGCCCATCTGTTTGAGCACGTTGGCAAAGCGGTTGGTTTCTTCTTTCAGGCGGCCATAGGTGAAATCAAGAATGGTGCCGTCACTGCCTATCCACCGGATTGCCGGGTGGTCACGCAGTAAACCGTCAGCGTGACGGTCCACTGCCTCGTGTGCAATGTTCAGACCCTTGCTATCTGGCAGACCGTTCAGTTCACGACGAATCGTTTCCCATGAAAAACTGCTGTATGTTTGGTGGTAGTCCGGAAGGTTTGGCTTAACGTTCCAGGTATCTGAGGATTTCTTGATTGGTTTCCAGTTCATGGATCTTCCTTTTCCTTTAAAAAACAAAAAAATCTGTTCGAGAATCCAGTAATAGAGGGCGGGTCAAGCAGGTGGTCCGACCCTCTCCTATAAAAATCTTAGATTGGACCTTAGATTAGAAAAGACCAACAACGTAAAGTGAATCAAGAACTTTTTTTACGACTTCATCTATTTAAAAGAGACACAAGTTATCGGGTGCTGCCTTGTTTTTGTAGATGCGATCGTGAAAAATAAAATCAAACTAGCGTTAACCTGGTTAAAGAAAATTTAATTGTTTGGGTGGGGAATTTATTGAAGATTCGGTAAAGTTTTCTTGTCTCTCTGCAACAAGAATTTTAAATAAAATAAAAGAGATTGAAACAAACCAATTAAAATTATATTACTGTTTTTCAAAGATATTGTAAAGGAGAAATCTATTCGTGCTAAAAAATGGTAAAGGCGATCTTGAAAGCCCAAACGTCAATTCCCGAATTTCCCACTGTATCCGTTGTGGGACATGTTGCATAAAAGGCGGGCCTTCTTTCCACCATGAAGATAAGATGCTCATTGAAAAAGGAATAATTTTATCAAAGTATCTTTATACC
>JAFDHS010000291.1 GCA_019308655.1 Deltaproteobacteria bacterium | reverse complement strand
AACCCGATGTTTGCATAGTGGTTTGGAAGAAGGGTATAGAGGGCGCAATCCTCCATGACCGCCAGGGCGCTGGCTGCGGCAATCAGAACTATGGGTGAACGCGAACCGGCCATCGAACCGGCGCGGGTGGGGAAGGATTAGAGGACATAGCGCCTAGGGTTCGGAGAAACCGCTTTTTCCGGTTTCCCCGAACCCGGAAAAAGCCGCTTCCGGGAAGAGATAACGGAATTGTCCGGTTTTCAGCGTCTCTCGTAGACAATCTCTCCGCCGATGATGGTTTTTTCAACTGCTATATTCCGGATCTCTTCGGGATCGACGTCAAGCGGATTATCGGACAACACCACCATGTCGGCCAGTTTGCCCGGTTCGATGGACCCCTTGATATTCTCCTCGAAGGTCGCATACGCACCGTTGATGGTATAGGCCCGCAACGCCTCCATGGGGGTCAATCTCTCTTGAGGACCGATGTCCGCACCGCTTCGGGTTTTCCGGTTGACCGCAGCCCACATTCCCCACAGCGGATCGGACGGCCAGACCGGGTTGCCGGGCGTGCATACCGGGCAGTCCGAATGTGCGCACACCGTAATCCCCATATCCATGGCGGTTTTTGCGGGAACCATCCGATAGGCGCGTTCGGGCCCAATAAAATCATGAATGTGCCGATCACCCCAAAACCAGGGATGAAAAAGGTAAAAATTTGCCACAATACCCAGCTCCTTCATCCGTTCGAGGTCTCTCTCAGTAGGGCAAAGACAATGTTCGATTCGGTGGCGGGGATTCGGCCGGGGGTATTTGTTCATGGCATTTTCAATGGCATTAACGGCCATGGTGATGGTCAGATCCCCCTGGGCATGGATGGCCGTCTGATACCCGAGGCGGTGCGACTCGAAGACAATCTCATTGATTTGTTCCTGGGTGTACCGCAGCCCTTCTAAACCCTTTGTGTCTTTTGTGATATAGGGCTCGTTAAATGCACAAGTGAAACACTGGATGGAACCATCCATAAATATCTTAACAGCTCCCAGTCGGAGCCTATCGTTTCCAAACCCGGTGCGCAGGCCCAGATCGTTTTGACGGTAAAACGCTTCCCGGATCATCAGATACGTCCGCACCTTGAAGCTTCCCTCGTCCACCGTTTCCTGGTAAGCCCTGAAGGCATCCGGGGTATCGGGCGCTCCCGCCTCACCCGCGGATGTTACACCAATTTTAAGATATTCCGCGCCCACCGCGACAAGCCCTGCTTTAAAATCTTCAAGCCTCGGCTGGGGCACCACGGATTTCATTATGGGAACATCCCTCAGAACACCGGTGGGCTCTCCGGTGGCCGGATCCCTGTCAATCACACCACCCTCCGGATCAGGCGTATCCTTTGTAATACCTGCCAGCTCCAGGGCCCTACTGTTGACAGCATGGGCATGATACCCCCGAATCATGATGATCACCGGGTTGCCCGGGGAGACGACATCCAGTTCTTCGCGGCTGGGCCACCGCTTTTCCGCCATTTCTTCAGGAACATAGTTTCTTCCGCCGATCCACTCTCCCTTTCGAGCTTTTTCGACTTTTTCTCGAATGCGCTCTTGCAGATCTTTGATGGTAGGATTCAGCTCCGCGGCGGCATCGATCAAATCCAGGCTATGAAGAAAATCGCCTGTCGCCACGCTATGCATATGGGAGTCGTTGAATCCCGGGACCAGAGTTTTGCCTTCAAGGTCAATAATCTTTGTGTTCTTTCCGGTTAAGGCGGCCATTTCATCTCCAGTGCCCACCTTTATGATTTTACCGTCTCTCACAGCCACTGCCTGGGCGGTTGTATTGTCGGTGTCAACAGTGATGATCGTTCCATTTGTAAGAATCAAATCGGCCCATATTCCATTTGGTTCCATTTTTCCTCCTTTTGTGCCGGACAAATAATCGATCCATACTTAAAATTCGGGGTCCCGCCCCTTTTCATCCTTCTATCCCAGATGAAAGCAGGCCACATAATGCTCCTTTTCGACCTCAACAGGCTCGGGCATTTCTTGCTTGCAGATCTGCGTTCTTTTTGTGCACCTTGAATAAAACCGGCACCCCGGCGGCGGATTTATGGGGCTGACCGGTTCACCCGTCAACGAGAAAGCCGGCTTTTTCTTTTCAACCTCAGGATCCGGGAGCATAATGGCCGACAACAGATGCCGGGTGTAGGGATGCATGTGGGATTGATACAGCTTCTTGGAGGGAGCCGTCTCGACAATCTTTCCCAGATACACTATGGCGATGCGATCGCTGATGAATTCCACCACGCTCAAGTCATGGGCAATAAAAAGGAGGGTGAGTTGAAAATCTTCCTGAAGCTCTTTGAACAGGTTCAGCACCTGGGACTGCACCGAAACATCCAGGGCAGAGACCGGCTCATCGGCTACAATAAAGGACGGATCCACTGCAAGTGCGCGCGCAATGCCGATCCGATGCAGCTGACCTCCAGAGTACTCATGGGGGAAACGGTTA
>JAFDHS010000290.1 GCA_019308655.1 Deltaproteobacteria bacterium | reverse complement strand
CCTATTTTTTTCATGTCGTAGATTGTCGGGTATACGATATCCGGTATGATGCCTTGGCTCTGTGTGCTTTTTCCCGATACACGATAGAACTTGGCCCGGGTAAGTTTCAGTTGGCCCTGTCTGAGGCCTTCCAGAGATTGAACAGTCCCTTTGCCGAAGGTTTGTGAACCAACGATAATACCCCGTTGATAGTCCTGAACGGCACCCGCAAAAATTTCTGAAGCTGATGCACTCAACCGGTTAACCAGCACAATCAAGGGTCCGTCATAGACAATTTCCGGATCCGGATCACGAAGTTCGCTGATTTGACCGTTGTTTTCACGGATTTGAACGGTAGGCCCTTTATTGATAAAGAGCCCGGTCAAAGCGTTGGCTTCTTGAAGTGCTCCCCCGCCATTGTCGCGCAAGTCGATGATAATACCCTCGACTTTCTCAGCGATCAGTTCCTTGAGTAAACGGCGCACATCACGTGTGGTACTCTTGTAATTTTTTTCACCGGCTTGAAGGGCTTTGAAGTCGACATAGAAGGTGGGGATGTCGATGATACCGATTTTATGGGGTTGATCTTTGTATCCAAGTTCGAGCAGTTTTTTTTGTGCGGCTTGTTCTTCAAGTTTGACGGTATTTCGAGTGATCATGATTTTTTGGGTTGGGTGATCACCATCGATATCGGAAGGGATTATTTCCAACCGCACCACGGTCTGTTTGGGGCCGCGGATAAGTTCCACCACGTCGTCAAGGCGCCAGCCGATGACATTGACAATTTCCCCATTTTTACCCTGGCCTACCCCCACGATGCGGTCTCCAGGCTTCAGTTGCCCGGATTTATCCGCCGGACCGGACGGGACCAGGCGAAGTACCTGGGTGTATTCGTTTTTATTTTGCAGCACGGCACCGATGCCTTGTAATGATAAACTCATCATTATATCAAAATTTTCTGAAAGACGCGGTGAAAAATATTGGGTGTGCGGGTCATAGATTTGTGTAAATGCGTTCATGTAAATTCTGAACACATCTTCACTGTCTGTCTGGCGGATTCGGCTCAACCGGTTACGATAACGTTGCTTGAGTAATTTATGGATTTCATCCAATGGTTTGCCGGTTAATTTAAGGTTCAGAATATCATTTTTCAGACGTTTGCGCCATAAATCGTCCATTTCTGTCGTATTTATCGGCCAGGGTACGCTCTCTCTGTCAATGGATATGCTTTCTTCAATGTCAAAATTCAGGTCATCAAAGCCTTTTTCAATTCGGTTGGCCAGGAAAACAAGTCTTTCAGCGACCCGCTGCCTGTAACGATTGAAAATTATGAAAGCCGGTTTAAGATCCCCGATTTTCAACGCATCGTCCAAACCATAGCGGTAGGCTTCAAATTCCTTGATATCTTCGGAAAAAAAATAGCTTCGTCTGCCGTCAAGGTCGGACAGGTAACGGTCGAACATCTTGGAAGATAAATGGTCGTCTATTTCCAGATCTTTGTAATGGTATTTTTCGAGCTGCTTGACGATATCAATATTGATTTTTGATTGTTTTCGGGTAGGGGGAAGCATTTCAATGGAATCATCAATTCCAAGAGAGGAATCGGCCGGTAAGGATAAAGAAATGTCCTTGGCATGGGCTTTTAAAGAGAGGGAAGGGGAAAGAAAGCCGATTGTAAACATGCACAGTATGAGAATATATAAAACAGGTGATATACGATATTTGTTAGTGTAGTTCATCTTCATCCTTATTGATAAGTTAAAAAATTATCTTATTTTATTTTGTAGCTCATTTCAACATGGACTGTCAAAAAATATTCTCTTGTTGGCTTTTTCTTAAAGCGTATTCAAGATAAAAGCGTGCAATTTGTCGGGGCCGTCTTCTTTGTGTTATAAGAAATTCGACAAAAATGAATATTGAAAATCTTTGGATTGGTAAGGAGGGGATAGGTAGTGAATCGACTTTGTGTATATTGCGGATCAAATACCGGCAGCCGCCCCGAATATGCCCAGGGAGCAAAGCACTTGGCCAAGGTTCTCGTGGATAAAAATATCGGTCTGGTATATGGGGGCGCAAGTATCGGGGTGATGGGAGTGATTGCCGATACGGTTCTTGAACAAGGAGGGGAGGTTATCGGAGTTATCCCGGAGGTTATTGTGGACAAGGAGGTAGCGCATGCCGGACTTTCCGACTTGAGAATCGTAGGGTCCATGCATGAACGAAAAGCCCTCATGGCTGAGTTATCTGATGGATTTGTCGCCTTACCCGGAGGTCTGGGAACGATCGAGGAATTATTTGAAATCGTGACATGGGCGCAACTCGGAATTCACCGGAAACCATGTGGTTTGCTCAATATATGTCAGTACATGCCGTAAGTCAACGGTTTGTCAAGGAGGTGACCCGTTCCATGTTGATTGTCGAAGATAATCCGGAAAAGTTGATCGACGGATTTGAATCGTACCGGGCGCCTGAGGTGAAAAGATGGATCGAGTTGGAGAATACCTGACCCGGACAAGCCGGGATTTAAAAAGGCAGGGCCGGTAAAGCCCTGCCTTGGATATGCTTTGGAAAGAGCATTATCAGGAAGTTATGCTTTGGTAACGTTCCTTGCCGCGGGGCCGCGGTTGCTCTCTTCTACCTCAAAATTCACTCTGTCCCCTTCAGTAAGCGTTTTAAATCCAGGCATAGTAATTGATGAGTAATGGACAAATACGTCTCCGCCTTCTTCTTTTTCAATGAATCCAAATCCCTTTTTGTCGTTAAACCATTTTACATTTCCTGATAATAACAAAGCTTCGCCCTCCTTATTGAATACTTTACTTTTCGTCCATGACTCATGAAAGATTTAAAATTGCCATGGAATCAAAACCATTAAAATTATGGTTAACATATACAAGAAAAAAGTTCGTCTTGTCTATAAGGGGAAAGGCTCA
>JAFDHS010000289.1 GCA_019308655.1 Deltaproteobacteria bacterium | reverse complement strand
TAACCCGTATTCCGGGTGGTTCAAGCGGTGGGTCCGCCGCATCGGTTGCGGCTGACATGTGCCTGGGATCACTGGGTTCGGATACGGGTGGTTCCATAAGGCAGCCGGCCTCCCATTGCGGTGTTGTGGGTATGAAACCCACATATGGGAGGGTTTCCCGCTTTGGACTCGTTGCGTTTGCCTCCTCCCTCGATCAGATCGGTCCTTTATCAAAAGATGTTATGGATTGTGCCATATTGATGAATGCCGTTTCCGGTTATGATCACAGGGATTCCACGTCGGTCTCAAAGGATGTGCCGGATTATACGGAAGCGCTTAAAGAGGGCTTAAAAGGGGTTACGGTCGGTATTCCCAAGGAATATAATTCAACAAACGGGCTTGACGCAGATGTTCTGTCGGCAGTGAAAAATGCCGTAAAGGTCATTGAAGGTTCAGGTGCCGAATGTGTGGAGGTCTCTTTGCCCCATACCGAATATGCGGTTGCCGCTTATTACCTCATTGCTTGTTCCGAGGCCAGTTCCAATCTTGCCCGTTACGATGGTGTACGGTATGGTTTGAGGGACAAGGATGCAAAAACGCTTTTGCAGATGTATAACGGGACTCGCTCGAAAGGGTTCGGCCCAGAGGTGCAACGGCGTATTATTTTGGGGACTTATGCTCTTTCCGCAGGTTATTATGATGCATACTACGGCAAGGCGTCCCAAGTTCGAACATTGATCATGGAGGATTTTAAAAAGGCGTTTGAAACCTGTGATGTGCTTCTTTCTCCCGTGACGCCGACGCCGGCCTTTGGAATAGGGGAGAAGATAGATGATCCGCTTACAATGTATCTATCCGATATATTTACGCTTTCTGCAAATTTGGCTGGAATTCCCGGTATGTCCGTTCCCTGCGGATTTTCATCTCAAGGTCTTCCTATAGGACTTCAGCTGATGGGAAAACATTTTGACGAGGAGAAACTTTTAACAGTGGCTTACAATTTTGAGCAGGCAACGGATTTTCAGGAAAGAAAACCGGAGTTATAGTGTTTTTAAATTTATAAATACCGAAAGGAAAGATATCATGAGCATTCAACCGGAAGGCGAAGACCTGAGAAAAGCGGTCAAGTGGATTTCTGAAGAACGCAAGTCAAATCCCGGGAAAAATTTAAACCAACTGGTCGAGGATGCTTGCCTGAAGTTTGATTTAAAGCCTGCGGATGCAGACTTTTTGTCGCGGTTTATTATCGAAAACCAAGCCTGATCCGTAACAAAATCATGTCCAAAATCAGAATACTACCGGAGATTCTTTCAAACAAGATCGCCGCAGGTGAGGTCGTCGAGCGTCCCTCGTCCGTCGTCAAGGAGCTTGTTGAAAACGCAATCGATGCCAAGAGCAAAAAGATCATTATCGAAATTGAAAAAGGCGGAAGATCCCTGATTCGGGTTTCCGACAACGGTATCGGAATGAACCGCGATGATGCCTTGCTTTCACTGGAGCGTTATGCAACCAGTAAAATATTTGAGGACAGGGATCTTTTTTCGATAAAGACGCTGGGATTCAGGGGGGAAGCGCTTCCAAGTATTGCCTCGATTTGCCGGTTTTCTATGGTTACGAGGGATAAGGCCTCTGACTCCGGTACCGGTATTTTGATTGAAGGGGGTAAAATTAAAAAGGTCTCAGAGACCGGAGCCCCTGTCGGTACCATGATAAGTGTTCAGAATCTTTTCTACAATACGCCCGCCAGAAGAAAATTTTTAAAAACCGTTAACACGGAAATGGGGCATATTGCCGATGTTATTTCCAGTACCGCCCTGGGTTGGCCGAATGTTCAATTCAGACTGATTCACAACAAAAGGATTGTTAAAAACTGGCCTCCGGTAGTTGAACGTTTTGAAAGGGTGGCGGATGTTCTGGGTAGTGATTTGAAAAATGAACTTCATCAAATAAAATTTGATGATGGTTATCTCTCAATTTCCGGATGGATCTCCTCTCCTCTGGTTGCGCGCAGTACGTCCCAAAAAATTTATCTATATGTCAACGGCAGGTTTGTAAAAGCTAAAGGGATAATGCACGCCATCTTTGAAGGATATCAGGGACGGCTAATGAAGGGCAGGTTTCCGGTAGCAGTCATTTTTATAAGGCTGCCCTTTGACCGGCTGGATGTGAATGTTCACCCGGCAAAACAGGAGATTCGGTTTGCAGATCACAAAAGGGTCTACGAAGCCTTAAAAACCGCTGTTTCCCGGATCTGGCATTCTGTTGAACGACCCAAATGGGCTGCAGGAAATCAACCCGGACCCTTTGAAAAAAAACCGGATATTTCAAATTCCCTGTTTGATGATTCAACGCCGGATTGTGCAGCCGATCATTTGCCGGGTGATGGTTTGGATTACATTCGGACCGAAGACTCGATGCCCTTGAGCACAGGCAAAAACGACGCGGATGACAGGAGAAAAGAAACAGCAAAAGCCGAGGGCTCCGTGTCTGAAAAAACTTGTATTTCAGAGCCTCTT
>JAFDHS010000288.1 GCA_019308655.1 Deltaproteobacteria bacterium | reverse complement strand
GATCTTTTTTATCGCCACTCAGTTGGTGAAGAAATGAACCCGGATAATTCATATCTTTCAGGTCGCTTGCGGCATTAAGTCGGTCTAAAATCCTCTCAAGTCTGTTAGCGTGTTTCGGTCTGATTCCTTTTTTACTGCCGGTATAGAAAAAATCTTCTAACCCTTTATGTTTGAATGATTTTATCATATAAATTAATATAACCTGTTGGGTTACACGGATCAATAATTTTGGGTTACACGGATCAATAATTTTGTTTGCAGCGATATATTTCTTTATTTTTTCTGTTTCTGTTTTTCCCCATTGAGTCTTGTTGAACAATGTAAACCGGTATGATAGATTCATAGCTATGGATCACATCACCAATCCCCATGACAAATTTTTTAAAGAGGTGTTTACGCGCAGGTCTGCGGTCACGCAATGGCTTGAGCACTATCTGCCCCCGGACGTAGCCGGCCTGCTTGATTTGAGTTCCCTGGAATTTATCAAGGACTCGTTTGTTGACAAGCACCTCAGCGAATATTTTTCCGATCTGCTTTTAAAAACTTATCTCAAGGATGATTCATGGGGATACGTTTACATTCTGTTTGAGCATAAAAGCTATCAGGAACCGTTAACGGCCTTTCATCTGCTCCGATACATGGTCAAGATCTGGGAAACGGGGTTTAAAAAGAAAGAGGACTTGGGGTTCCCGGTGATTATTCCCTTGGTTTTGTATCACGGTGAGTTCAGCTGGCGGGCCAAGTTAAATTTCAGGGATCTTTTGAGTTTTCCGGAACCACTGAACCCCTTTATCCCCGATTTTCAGTATATCCTCTGGGATGCTTGTCAATACGATGATGAAGAAATCAAAGGGGAAGCCGTGTTGCGTGTGGCGTTGCTCATTTTTAAATACATCTTCAAAGAGGATTTAAAAGATCGGCTGGCCGGGATACTGGAGCTTTTGAAAGAGTTGTCCGAAAGACAAACAGGAATGGAATACCTTGCAACGGTGTTAAAATACATTGTCAATGCGGCTCCTGAAGGTCATATCAGTTATGATGACCTCAAAACGGCCGTAAACCAGGCATTGCCCCATCAAGGAGGTGAGATCTTGCCCACAATAGCGGAGTCATTAAAAGAACAGGGAATGCAGCAGGGAATACAACAGGGAATCCTTCAAGATGCAAGGGAAGCTTTGATTGATATTCTGGAAGTACGGTTTGAGGTCATTCCCCCGCCAATGGTGAAAACATTAAATGACATAAATGATCCTTCCATTTTAAAGATCCTTCGCAGGAAAGCTGTAAAAGTAAAGAGCCTTGACGAATTTGGCCGGGGAATTGATTTTATCATGGAATAGTGCGTTTTTACTCTTGCCGTTCCTACGGTCCGGCGCGGGAATGGAGGTATGACAGGTTCATAGGCATGCCGGAATTACGGAATCAGGTGAAATAACCGGTATTTTTTTAAGACCTCTAAGGATACGACAATTGCCACGGAAGATAAGGGACCTGATCAAAAAACTGAGAGACGTTGGCTTTACCGAAATTAGAGCTGCCGGCAAAGGTTCCCATCGAAAATTTATACATGACAAATATCCTGGCGCTGTGACGATAAGTGGGAAATCAGGTGATGACGCCAAGCAGTATCAAGAGAAACAAATAAAGCAGGCCATTGAAAGTGTAACACAATGAAAGAAAGCGACAAATATCACAAGTGGGTTGAATGGAGTGAAGAAGATCAGGTATACATCGGAAAATGCCCTGATCTGATCACGGGGATTCATGGGAATGATCCAGTGGCCTTATACGGTGAATTATGCGAAGTAGTTGAGGATGTGGTGAACCACTTCAAAGCCGAAGGCCGTCCCCTGCCTCCCCCACAAGTACGGCCAATTCGAGAGGTAGCCTAACGCCTGACATCAAGCTCAACCCCAAGCGCTCCTTTTGTTGCTCCGCCACGCGGGTCAACTTCGAGTTCCGGGCGAGTTCCGGGGACACCTTACTTAATTGTTAACAAAAGCCGGAACATTTGATTCGTTTTCAGCATGGCACGAAAAGCAAGAGCAGTAGCACCGGGAATCCCGCATCATGTAACAGCATTATTTTCTATACGATGCCTTGTGAAAAAACAGATAATCACGTATTTTATGGGCCATGAAAAAATCTTCAAAGAACAGGCTGACACCCCGGCAGCAGTCATTGTTTTCCGGCAACACCCTTTTCGATAAAATTGCAAGGGCTGTCTGCCGCGCTGGAACGCTTCCAAGAAAAGAGCTCCATGAAGCATGGGAAATGGCAAAAAGGGTACGGCGAAAATACAGGGGCGGCAGGGTTTTAGATCTTGCCTGCGGTCATGGCCTTTTGGCGCATATCATGCTCATCCTTGATGACAGTTCAAAGACAGCCATTGCCGTGGACAAAGAAATCCCTTTAAATGCAGGAAAATTGTCCAACGCATTGATCACATCCTGGCCAAGACTGAAAAACAGAGTCATTTACAACGAAGTGCCTGTTCAGGAAATCACCATTCTTCCGGATGATATTGTGGTATCTGACCATGCCTGTGGGTCTTTAACCGATCTGATTATTGATAAGGCTATTGAACGGCATGCTAGAGTAGCGGTTCTGCCCTGCTGTCATGATTTGAAGGAATCTTCCACAGACGGCCTTGAAGGCTGGATGGATAAAACCCTTGCCGTGGATACGGTAAGAGCACTGAGGCTCAGATCAAAGGGATACCATATT
>JAFDHS010000287.1 GCA_019308655.1 Deltaproteobacteria bacterium | reverse complement strand
AGCCGCTTGGCGACGGCAGGGTCGGCAAATTGTTTGAAACGACAACAGCGTTTCTGGATGCTCATGGATATACCCAGTACGAGGTATCAAATTTTGCCGTATCCGAATCCAAAAAGTCAAAACACAATCAAAAATACTGGTCCTTTACACCCTACATCGGGCTTGGGCCTGGGGCCCATTCATTTGTTGAACCTGAACGATTCTGGAATCATCGAAGTGTAAATAAATATATACAAGATCTGAATTCAAACAAACTCCCGGTGGAAGAGAGGGAAATATTAAACAAAAAACAGCAAATGATCGAAGCCATTTACTTAGGGATGAGAACCACAGAGGGGATACGCATTGATGCTTTTAACAAAAAATTCGGCGTAAGCTTCAACAAGATATTCGAAAAATTAATCACACGGCTTGCAGAAGAAAAATATGTTGAAGCAAATGGAAAACGATGCTTTCTTACGCGCAAGGGAATGTTGTTTCTCGACGGCATCACTTCCCGGTTCATCAACCAGGAGTCCATTTGAGTGTGAAAAAGGAGACAGCCATGTCAAAAAATACATTGCTCATCATCGACATGCTAAATGATTTCATTGATGAAAAAGGTGCTCTCTATTGCGGCAAAGCGGCACGGGCCATTATACCGTTTATTAAGAAAAGACTTGAGACCTTCAGAAACCGGGGAGACCTTGTGGTTTATCTGCGGGATACGCACGATGAAAACGACATAGAGTTTGAACGATTCCCCAAGCACTGCATCGCCAATACCTGGGGCAATGAAATTATTCCTGAACTTGCCCCGAAACCGGATGAAAAAGTGGTCCCCAAAAAACGCTTCAGCGGTTTTTATGGAACCGATCTGGAAAACATACTTTCCACTGCCGGAGTTGACAAAGTGGAAGTGGTCGGCGTATGTACTTCTATTTGTGTTATGGACACCGTTGCCGGCCTTGCAGACCGCAACTACAAAGTGACTGTGCCCGCAAAGGGCGTTGCAGATTTTGACCCGCAATTTCATGAGTTCGCCTTAAAAAGGATGAAACAAATTTACGGAGCGAAAATTTGATGACAAAATTCCAAAGAATCGGCCCTCTTTTTACGGATCTTTACGAACTGACCATGGCAGCCGCTTATTATGATCGGAATCTATTTTCAAACGCTACGTTTTCTCTTTATATCAGAAAGTACCCACCCAATCGAAACTATTTTGTTGCGGCAGGTCTTGAAAACGCTTTGGACGAACTGGAAAACTTTCATTTTTCTGAAAAAGAGATTGCCTACCTGAACGAGACCGGTCTTTTTTCCGATGATTTTATTTCATATCTCAAGCAACTCCGATTTTCCGGAGATGTTTATGCCATGCCCGAAGGCACTATTTTCTTTGAAAACGAACCTGTCCTGGAAGTGACGGCACCCATAATTGAAGCCCAGATCATCGAGACATTCCTTCTTAACACCATCGGTTTCCAGACCATGATCGCCTCAAAGGCAGCCCGATGTATGACTGCCGCGCAAGGCCGCCCCCTGGTAGACTTTTCGCTTCGAAGAACACAAGGACAGGATGCCGGTATCAAGGTTGCCCGCAGCACATATCTTACCGGTTTTGCAGCGACAAGCAACGTTCTTGCGGGTAAAATTTACGATATCCCCATATCCGGAACAATGGCCCATTCATTTATATCCGCTTTTAACAATGAAATTGACGCATTTTCAGCCTTTTCAAAAACATTTCCGAAAAATTCCGTCTTTCTTATCGACACCTATGATACCCTTGAAGGGGCTCGGAATACGGCAAAAGCGGCAAAGGAAATGAAAAAAAGAGGAGAAGTGCCCATAGGTGTCAGATTAGACAGCGGGGATATGGCGGAGCTGAGCCAAAAGGTGCGCAAAATTCTGGATGACGCCGGTCTTTTTGATGTAAAAATCTTTGCAAGCAGCGGGTTTGACGAGTTCAAGATGGCGGATGTTATAACCAACGGGGCAAAAATTGATGCATTCGGCGTGGGTACAAAAATGGGTGTTTCCGCGGATGCGCCTTATTTTGATATTGTTTACAAGATGGTCAGGTTCAATGATCGTGACGTCAGAAAATTGAGTCCCGGCAAAATCACCCTGGCCGGTAAAAAACAGGTCTTCAGAAAATCAGATGAAAGGGGCCGATACATAGAGGATACCATTGGATTAAGAAACGAAATCATCGATGGAAACGAGCTCATGTTGAAAAAGGTTATGGCAAACGGGAAGACGGTTGTCCCCCACCCTTCCCTTCAGGATATACGAGACACATTCAAAACAAATTTTGAAAGTTACAAATTGATTGATGAGCATACAGCTTATCCCGTCAAAATCAGCAGCCGTCTCATGGAATTGCAGGGAAAAGTATAGCCAAGTCCAAAAACACGGTTTCATACCCCATGGGAGTTAAGTGCTATAGCAAAAGTAATCCGCTATATGATACAAAGGAAATTCCAAATAACAAATTTCAAATAGCAAATAAATTCCAATAGACAAAATTCTAAATTCCAAACAACTAACCAAAGATAGATATTTGAGATTTTCCTGGAATTTGGACATTGCGTTTTGTGATTTATTTGAGATTTGGCACTTGGGATTTGGAATTTTAAATTTAGGCAAGCCGGTTTATAAAATGACATGGATTTTTGTAATGACGGGTGCTGCCGTATTCTTTGCACTCAATGAGATATTAAAGAAAAAGATTCTTGAAAACGCTGACGTTATAGACATGATGGTTATTATGGGCAGCATCGGTTTTCTGGCGATGCTGCCCTTTTTTAAGTTTATCGACCCGAATGTTTCCATAAAAAATTTATTACTCATTGCTTTAAACACGCTCCTTTTTTTCGGGGGCTCTTTTCTGTTTAACCTTGCCTATAAACACTGTGAGATTTCAACCGTATCTCCCTTGTTCAACCTCAATCCCCTGTTGGTCATTTTTATCTCGTATTTTATACTCGGAGAAGTTTTAAACGGCTTGCAGTTTTTAGGGGTCTTTCTGATATTAATCGGCGGTTATATTATCACGCTGAAAAACATAAAAAAGTTTTTCAGACCCTTTACTTCAATGCCGAAGAAATATTTTACGATCGTAATTTCAGCTCTTGTGATGTGGAGCTTTTGTCCGGTTATCAACAGAATCGTCCTGTTTGAAATCGACAGCTTCACTTACCTGTTTTTTCATGTAATGTTTGTCTTTTTTATCCAAATTTTTCTGATTGTTACAAAAAAGAACAGACTCCGGGATGTGGTTGCTCTAACGGGAAAAAGCTGGCCTTTGCTCACTGCCGCCTGCGTGTGCTGGCTGGCAAGCGACTTTTTACACCTGATTGCCATTGCAATCCCTGAAACGGTTGTCTCTTTGGCTATGCCGGTTAAAAGGATCTCCACCCTGTTTATCGTAATACTGGGAGGAAATCTCTTTAATGAAAAAGATATTAACATGAAATCAACCGCTTGTGTTGTTATGCTGGCGGGTTTGTTTGTCATTGGATTTTATTCATAAGTTATTTTAAATAAGGGTTTATTAAGATGAAATTAGGAATTATTGGACTTGCCGGATCAGGCAAATCAACAATATTTGAAGCGCTGACCCAGAATATTTCAGAACTGGATAACAAGGGAGAAGACCGCATAGGAACCATACAGGTGCCGGATAACCGTGTAGATGTTTTAAGCGGGATGTATCAACCGAAAAAAACCATTTATGCCCAGGTGGAATACTTTCTTCCGGCCATGCGGGGCAAAAAAAAGGACCAGAATATCTGGAATCTGGTACGGGATTGTGATGCCCTGATCCATGTGGTTCGGAACTTTGGCGGGTATGCTTCCGAGGAACCGGCACCTTACAAAGATTTTCTTGAGCTTGATCAAGAACTTATCATCGCTGATCTTGTTGTGATTGAAAAACGTATTGAACGACTTGAACTTGACAAAAGAAGAGGAAAAAAAGTTGATCAGGAAGAAGTTTCTCTCTTGAATGAATGCCTGAAAAATCTTGAAAACGAAACCCCTTTGAGAGAATTCCCCGAACTTGCATTTGCACCGCTTCTGAGAGGATATGCCTTTATGTCGGCCAAACCCATGCTGGTACTCTTTAACAATGAGGAAGATGACGATGGTTTCCCCGATATCAAGGACCTGGCTTCCAGGGAAGATTGCATGGTCATAAGGGGCAAACTGGAACGGGAACTTGCCCAGATGTCCGAAGAAGAGGCAGAAGAGTTCCTTTCGGAATTTAATATAACAGAATCCGCCATGGACCGAGTTATCAGACGATCATACGACCTTCTGGGTCTTATTTCCTTTTTTACGGTCGGTGAAGACGAGGTTCGGGCATGGACCATCAAAAAAAGCACCCCCGCCGTTGATGCCGCCGAAGTGATCCATTCCGACATAAAAAAAGGATTTATACGGGCAGAAGTTCTTGCCTATGACAATCTGATGGATGCCGGAAGCTACCCGGAGGCAAGAAAGAAAGGTACCGTCAGACTTGAAGGCAAAACATATGAAGTTGCAGATGGTGATATTATCAATTTCAGGTTTAATGTGTAGTCTTTTATAAAGTGAGCTAAAGTTAATGAGTTGCTTCGCTCCGTCTTTTTATATAAAATAGATAGAATACCTCAATTTTAGGGACTTTAGCTCACTTTAGGCAATTTTCTTTTTTATCAGTCTCGTTAATTTCTCATATGTATTTAAACCCGGATCATCAATAACGGCATCCATCAAGGTTTGCAGGGTTTGGCCGACAACCGGGCCGGCAGGTACGTCCAGTATTCGCATAACGTCCAAACCGGTCACGGCCAAATCCTTCTTCTCAAACGCTCCGGGTGTTTCGCCCGACAACTCGGCCCTGAATTTGGCGGCCATGCTTTTTATCTCGGACAGGACAAAGTCCGGTTTTGCCGCGTTGCCCTTTCTGTTGGCTATTTTGAATCTCACAAAATCCTTATAGGATATCTTTTTTTCACGCAGGGTAACGATCAACCGTCTGACTGCTTTGGGAGAGGTATCGAAATTAACCTGTTTCATATGAATGGTTATCAGATTTTTCACAAAGGTCAACTCGTCAGTACTGAATTTTAAAGCCATCAAATCCGACAACAGACCGCCGATGGCTTTTTCATGGTTGATAAA
>JAFDHS010000286.1 GCA_019308655.1 Deltaproteobacteria bacterium | reverse complement strand
TTCGTTCACTGATTTCATCAAGGGCATGGTCTCTGGCATGCCGGTATATTTGCATTTGATGGAGAAAATGAAGGAACAGCGAGAGGATTGCGGAGATGACAAGGCCGAAAGCCAGAAGCCCGATGTTCCGAACCACCTTGGGAGGATAAAGGCCAGGCTTGGGGAAAAGTTCCAATTGCCAGGTTTTTCCGGGAAAATGGATCTCTCGAAGCACGCGCAAGTTATCCTTTTCCGGATTGCTGCCGCTCTGTTCTTTATTGGTATAAATCAGTCGATCGGCTTCGTAAATACTGATCCAAAAGTCCGTGAGTATATCCTTGGCCAAACAGGTTTCCATAACTCGCTTGAGCTGAAATACACCGTTCAGGTAACCTTGCACCCGCCCGGTATGAACCAGCGGGAAGAAGGTATAAAAACCCAGTCCTCCCTGGATAAGTTCCGTACAAGGGGTAGCCACATATTGGAGATCTTCCTCGGCCTTTTGAAATGTATCCTGTACCCCCAAATTCAGAGGTTCGAAGACCTTGTTACCGATGAAATGTTCATTTATTTCTCTCGGGAAAACCCAGCGAACAATACCCCCGGGGTCAATCCAGTTGATCCCCGTAAAACCGGGGAGATGGGTGTAAAAATCTTCGGCAGACTCAAGAAAGCGTTTCCGGCTGAAGTCATGCGGGCTTCCTTCGACCAACATATGGGCCAATAATTCCAGAGAAGCCAGGCGGGCACTCATCAGACCTTCGACACGAATGCGTATCTGCTCCGAAGACGTTTCCATATGGTGCAAGACAAGCTCTCGTTCATGCTTGTTTTGATTTTGCCATAGAATGACGGAACCGCTTACTAAAACTAAAAAAGCGACAATAGGAAAAAAAAATCTGAAATGGGATATGGATATCTTCAACGAGAGTCAGTATATAATTCAGTAAATAATATTATATTAAGGTTAAAAACCGTGTTGTCGATATATGCAAAATGTTTCATAAAACCATGCCTATCGCATAGGGTTTACGTTCCTGATTTCTATTAGAATCAAGTAGATGGTTGATAAGAATTTCCCTCCAGAGAAGTTGATGGGGAATCCCTTTTTGCAATTTGGGCTGAAAAGGCACTCCCAAAAACCACACAGTAGCGTCTATAGCACTACTGGAAGCCGCAGGTCAAGGAATTTTCAATATGCCGCGAAAAAAAGGAAAAATAAATTTGCGCATGCGAAGTACAAATTGAGTCAGGCCGTTAGTTGATTAAGCTCGTAACAGTCTTTTTTTCCGACTCGTCTTGCGGCTTTTCTGCTTGTTTTGTCGTGGCTTCGACAACCGGGAAATAGATTTGAACCACGGTCCCTTTGCCCAATTGGGAGTCAACCGAAATCCAACCGCCATGGTTCTTGACAATGCCATACACCGCCGCCATGCCAAGCCCGCGACCATGAAATTTTCTGGTGAAAAAGGGTTCAAATATCTTACCTCGTGTCTCGTCGTCCATCCCTGTCCCATCATCCTGAACCTTGAGACAGACATAGCGCCCCGGCGTGAGGCCTGGACGGCATTTCGCAAAACCTTTTTCGACTTCTTTGGTTCCTGTCGTTATTATGACCCGACCACGGCCTTCTATGGCCTCTGAGGCATTAGTCAACACGGCTGAAAGCACCATATACATCTGGGTGATATCCGCATTTATGTTGGGAATATTGCTTGCAAGATTTGTCTCCACATGGATGGCAGGATCTATTTTCTGCAAGATCATGGGCAATGTTTCTTCCGCAAATTCACTTAACGATATATTTCTAGGGCAATACTTTCCACCTCGTGCATAGGCCAACAACTGATTTGTCAAGTTTCCCATCCGTTGGGCTGCGTTGTGCATGGATTCGAGATACCGACTTATGCTTGCCTTGTTCGGCAGGTCCATCTCAAGAAGATCTAAATTCATAGTAATGCCGGATAATGCATTGTTGAAGTCGTGGGCAATCCCGCCGGCCAGGGTCGAAACGCTTTTCATCCTTTGAGTTTGAAGCTGCTTTTTTTCCTGTTCTGCCAGCCTGCGTTGAGTGATATCCTGTATCTGAACCATATAGCCGCTGGCAAAACGATCTGTTCCGTATTCCATAAGAGTGATTACGACTTCAAGGTAGGCTACCCCCGATCTGTTCGTTTCGAACATATCAAGTTCATGGGCTTTATCAAAGTCAAAGAAAGATTCGTATTTCACCGTTTCTCCGTCGAGAAGTCTTGCCTTAAAGGCAGAAGAGATATTTGGATCATCAAACAATTTAAGACCTTGCATATGAGCAGGATCGGAAACCCCAAAGATGTCCATGCATGATTTATTGGCCTCAACCAAAAGGCCGTTTGGATCGTAAACGGCAATGCCGATGGGAGACTGTGAAAAAATTTTTCTGAATCTTCTCCGTGAGCATTTCAGCGAGTCCTTTAGTTTCCATTCGCGAATCACCTTTTCAATGACGCTGGGGATCAGGGCAAAAAAATCACCGGATTTGACCAAATAATCCCATGC
>JAFDHS010000285.1 GCA_019308655.1 Deltaproteobacteria bacterium | reverse complement strand
AATTATATTGCCTTTTTCACTCAAGATTTCTCTGGCTAAAACTAGGGCGTCTAAATTTCCTCCAATCTTTTGCTCACTTTTTGGAACCATAGCGCTGATTCTAAAAATTCTATCAGGCTAATGTCTTGGAAATCTTGAGTTTTGGAAGTGGCGTTGCTCGTTTTTGTGAGTCAATCAAGGTCCCTGTCATTTTTCCATAACACCCTGCAATATTTAAGTTTATCAAATTTTTTGACCGCTTTTTGGACCTGGGTATAAGCTCAAGATTTTTCTTCGTTTCATCAGTGAGCACTTCATCAAGACAGCCAGGATTTGGCAAAAGGTCACGACGTTGCCTGGTTAAAGAAGGCAGGGTTGCTACAATTTCCTGTTGTTCCTTGACGCTGATGTCCAAGACCATTTGTGCATCTTTTCTTGTTAACTCGCCACACATGGCGGGTATACGCAATGCTATGCGATTGGCATCCTTTACCTCTCCGGTTCCATGCTGTTTTGAAACTCCAAACAAAGACTCTATGTTGTCAGAACTTATTGGCATCCCTGTATTTTCCAAACCAAGATCTACGGCAAGCATGAGCTGTTTTTCCATCCAGTTTATGAAACCCGTGCGCACAGGTGACCGCGGGGGAATAGTCTCAACCAGTTTCCGGCATTCCCTGTAACTGTCCTGGCTAAAACCCTTGGTTTTGAGGATTTTCTGACTCGCTAAAAGAGGATTCGCATCGCGGAGGAAGCGGCTGATAAAGGCTTTGCATTCCGGAATTTGACCAATGCCCGCTCGTAGCTTTGAAAGAGTGGAATTTTCCGGTGCACGGCCCCTTGGAGAATGCCTGAGCACTTGACCAGCCCATTTCACCAGGCGGTGGAGGTTCATGAATCTGGCTTTCGTTGAAACTTTTGGAGGCGCCAGACAGGCAAGAATGGTTTGTTTGAATCTCTTCGAAGTTTTGCCGCAAGCAGACATAAAGGTTTCAAACAGCGGATGATTTTGGTATTCATGTTTCAAAAGATTAGCGATAGTGTGGGATATATCATCAATGCAAAGACCGGGAAGATCTCGTTCAGCCAAAAGTCTGACGGCCTTGGCGAGATCTGTTCCTCCGTCCTTGAGATAAGCCGCCGGCCTTCCCGTGGTGGCAATAACTTTTTGCAGAAAATCCGCGATCGTCTCACCCGTCCAGGATGCCGCTACTGCAACAGCGATGCAGTTTACCTTTTGAAGAGTGGGAGCACTTTCACTCAAAGCATGATGATTGGCATTCAATGCCAGCACCGTGAGAATCTTACCGGAACCCAAGCCAATGCTGGTATCGATCATCCAGATAAAGCCGTTAGAAAACGGATTGCCGCCAATCCGGGGGCCGGCCGGTTGAACAAAGTTCTGTATCCTCGTTATAGACAGCCGCGTGACCCAGTTAATAATTGTCTGAGTGCATGGAGCTTTTGCTATGCCCAGATAATCAGCAAGAACGCCAAGCACCCTGGATACGGCTCGAAAACCGATATTAGCGACAAGGAAAAGCTTTAGCGAAACATAAACGAGATTTTCCTTATTGCAAACAGGGGTCGCATTTCTCAGAAGTTCTTTTTCAAGCTGTTTTTTGGCTTCCCTGGCCTCCTGCTTGTATCGGTCACGTTCCTTCTTGATGCGAAGATTCTCTTTTCGCTGATAACGTTCACCTTGCCCACGCGTAATTGCTTTCCCTTTCCAGGTCTTTCTGCTTTTCTTTAGTTTGCTTTTTGAACTCATAGTAATATTCTCTTGATTTTTTTTGATGTTATCAAGAGTATATTATGATATGAAATTTATTCCATCAACGTATTCAAATGCTGGCAAATTGTACCTTGCCAATAAGGATGCCGTGAAGCCATATGGGGATTGATATTACGGAAAAAAAAGAGGATCACTCGTGACATATGATCGAATGAAAGCAAAGCAAATTCCTGGAGAACATTGCCGTTTCTGCGGTGATAAATCATCGCCTTTGGTAAAAACACGATGTTGTGAACAGTGGATTTGCTGTGACACGGCTTTCTTATCCATTTGCGGTGGCGGGTATTGTCAATTTCAACACGAACATTACAGTATATGCCACTTCCATTATAATGAGGGTCACTCAGGTTCATGGCAGGACTGTGAAGAATGTCGCAGGTTTTTTGGAGAAGAAGAATTCAAAAGACTCTCGGAAGATCCGATGAATACCCCTCGTTATTAAACGTCTTTTCATAGCGACAAACTACATCAGTTTCAATAATAGGGGTTGATCATAACAACGGCCATTCACTGCGGAACCAGCCAAGCCATAAAAATAACCACCTGAATTTATATTGATTATTTCATACGAACTGCAAGCTTGAAGCTTAAGTGGCCGTTCTTATGATCACCCCCCAATAATAAGTCCAAATTCCGGGTAAAAAAAATGATCCCAAAAACCCCGTTTTTAGACACCCTAGACCAAGGGATAGCATGCGTATATATACTGTTGAAAAAATTGGAGATATCTGTATCAACTATATATTT
>JAFDHS010000284.1 GCA_019308655.1 Deltaproteobacteria bacterium | reverse complement strand
GGGAATAATACGGTCACCGTCCGGCAACAAGGCGCTGGTGGAAGAGACAAGCGGAAAGGGATATGTGATTACAAAAGGCACATATATTGGTATAGATTCCGGAAGGGTGGTCAAGATATTAGAAGATAAGGTTATTGTTTACGAGCCTCTTCTTCCGGTAAAGGATGTTGATAAAAAATCGATATATGAGATAAACGGTGAAAAGTTTATTAATGTGGAAGGTGAAAAGTTTAAAGTTAAAATTGCCAAAATAGACGGTAAGGATTATTTTATCGACGTAAAAGAACTAAAACTTCAGAAATCTCATGGAAAAAAATAAAGATGTTATACGAAATTAAAAAAGTTTCAAAAGACAGATTTTTAACCGTCTTTATGGCGGTTTTCATGATAATTTTTGCCGGATGCGCTTCCGACATGGCTGCCAAAAACGAAAAGAAGGATGTTGAGAAAGCTTCTTCATTCAAGCTTATAACCGATATCGGCACTATTGAGGATTCCGAATCGATTAAGGTTGTTATTAAAGCAAATCGTCTGCTGACCTATACTTCGGTAAAACAGCCATCCCCTTTGGGTGTAGTTCTTTATTTTCCTGAAACGGCTCTTGAGACTTCTGAAGCCGTTTATGTACCGGACAACGAAATTGTAAGCTCAATTAAAGCCTTGGAATTGACTGAAAAAGGGCATACCTCCAGAATCGAAATTTCCCTGAAAAAGGATCTCTCTTATGAAGTAACCCGTGAGGAGACGGGTCTTGAGATATCTTTCTCGAAATCTTCTGTGATCACCGGTTCCGGCAGAAAAGAGATTCACAATCAAGTTCTGTCCGCTGCTGCCCGGCACGGGTCGACTCATGTAAAACAGTCTGAAAAAAACGTTGCAGGCAATATTAGTTCTAATATTACGGCATCAATTAATCAGGTCGATTTTTTAAATGAAGAAGCCGGAAAATCGACCATTACTATCGGAACTACGGCACCTGTCAGGTATGAAATCAACAAGGCAAATGATAGAAAGATTCAGCTTAAGCTTTTTAATGTCAACCTCCCTGATTATTATCGGCGACCATTGATTACCACACGTTTTGAAAGCGCCGTAAATCGAATAATACCTGTTCAGAGACCTTCCATGAAACCCGATGCTATGGTGGTCATTGAACTTCGAGAGGCGGTACCCTACTTCGTTGACCAGACCGGCAATGTTTTGCAGATTCATTTTGAAGCATCCTCTATACCCCCCAAATCCTTTGAAGAAGCCAAACTTCCATCATGGAAAAAGGTTTTATCTCAGACATCTTTTAAAATAGAAGAAAAATTACCGGAAAAAGTCGATGAGAGAATCCCCCTCCTTGAAACCGCAAAAAAATATAAGGGTGAGAAGATAGCTTTGGATTTTTATGAAACCGATATTAAAAACGTGTTTCGTATTTTAAAGGATGTAAGTGCTAAGAATTTTGCTATTGATCATGATGTGACCGGTAATGTTACACTGACCCTTGACAAACCTGTTCCGTGGGATCAGGTTCTCGACCTCATCTTAAAGATGAATCAGCTCGACAAGGTTTGTGAAGGGGATATCATAAGAATTGCCACCCTTGAAACGCTTAAAAAGGAAGAAGAGCTCAGGCAGGCCAGACTAGAGGCTGCGAAAAAAGCCAAAGAGCAAAAAAGAGAGTTGGAACCGCTTATTACCGAATATATCAGCGTCAACTATTCCAATGCAACAGAGGATATACTCCCCCATCTTGAAAATATTAAAAGCAAGGATCGGGGCAGTATCAGTGTCAATGAACGGACTAGTCAGATTATCATGACGGATGTGGCCGACAAGATAAGGCAGGCCAAAGCAATAGTTAAGAAACTCGACAGGATAACGCCCCAGGTGATTATAGAGGCGAGGATAGTTGAAGCCAACACTGACTTTTCAAGGGATTTCGGTATAAAATGGAATATAGTGCAAGGGCCGTTCGATGCACTTAATGGTGAGCTTGAATACGACATAGCATTAAACCAACCGGGCAAAGCCAGCCCGAATAACAGCATCGGTTTTACCTTTAATAATCTGTTCGGCTCGTTTTCAATAATCGACGCAAAGCTGATGGCCCAGGAATCTCAAGGGGACGTGAAGATAATTTCCGCTCCGAAAATTGTAACCCTTGACAATACGGAGGCTACCATCAAGCAAGGTAAACAGGTTCCATTCAATACGCTGGACGAAGCCGGAAATACCGTCACGGAATTTAAAGATATAGATCTTGAGCTGAAGGTGACGCCGCAAGTGACTGCTGACAATCGCATATTAATGAAGATCAACATTACTAAAAATGATCTTCAGTTTTTCGAATCCGGGGCAGGAGTGTTAACCAATGAAGCCAATACGGAGCTTTTAATCGAGGACGGCGGTACCGTTGTCATCGGCGGCATAATTATAAGTAAAAAAGACAATATTGGAGACGGGATTCCAGGTTTATCAAAACTTCCTGTTATAGGCTGGCTTTTCAAATCAAAATCCATAGCAGAATCAAAAAGTGAATT
>JAFDHS010000283.1 GCA_019308655.1 Deltaproteobacteria bacterium | reverse complement strand
GGCGTTCTTCCAGGGTGTTGCTGAGGATCATTTTACGAAGAAGGAAAAGAGGTTCTTCCGCTCCTGAGCCGTAGAACATATGTTCGGTTCTGAACAGGCCGATACCCTCAGCACCGAACTCGAGGGCTATTTTTGTATCTTCCGGGGTTTCTGCATTGGTCCGAACGCCCATGGTGCGAAACTTATCCGACAGCTTCAGAAAATCCTTGAATCGAGGATTATGACTGGCATCTATCATGGGGAGTTGACCTTGGTATACGGCCCCCTTGGTGCCGTTGAGAGTCAGAACGTCCCCTTCTTTAAAGGTTTGGCCATTGACGGTCATAGACCTGTTTGGGATATCCAGCTTAAGATCGCCGGCGCCTACGATACAGCATTTACCCCAGCCCCGCGCTACCAGGGCCGCATGGCTGGTCATACCGCCCCGGGCCGTTAAAATAGCAACGGCAGCGCGCATTCCCTCCACGTCTTCCGGATTTGTCTCTTTGCGGACCAGAATTACCGATTTGCCTGATTTTGCCCATTTTACCGCATCGTCGGAAGTAAAAACAATTTGTCCGAAAGCGCCGCCGGGTCCAGCGGGCAGGCCTTTGGCGATAAGAGGCGTTTGTTTTTCGACGTCGGGATCTACGATAGGGTGAAGCAGCTCGTCCAACTGCTCCGGTTTAACGCGGGTGACCGTCGTAACTTCATCGATGAGTCCTTCATCAAGCATATCCAGGGCCATATTAAGGGCCGCCGGACCTGTTCGTTTTCCGATTCGGCACTGAAGCATATAGAGCTTTCCGTCCTGGATCGTAAATTCTATGTCCTGCATGTCCTTGTAGTGGAGTTCCAGTTTGTCCCGCATATCATGAAGTTGTTTATAAACGTCAGGCATTTCCTCTTCTAATGAAGGCAGGTCCTTGTTATGCTCATTTTTGGTTTCTTCGTTGATGGGATTTGGTGTTCGGATACCGGCCACAACATCTTCACCCTGGGCATTGGGCAACCATTCACCGTAGAACTTGTTTTCACCGGTAGCCGGGTTGCGGCTGAAGGCCACGCCGGTTCCTGAATCAGATCCCGTGTTGCCGAAAACCATACTTTGAACGGTGACCGCCGTACCCCAGTCATCCGGAAGGCCCTCGATACGCCGATAGGATTTGGCCCGTTTTCCGTTCCAACTTTTGAAAACCGCTCCGATCCCCCCCCAAAGTTGATCATATGGGTCATCGGGAAAATCAGCTCCAAGGGTCTCTTTTACTTGTTTTTTGAATTTTTCGCTTAAATCTTTAAGTTCATCGGCGGTGAGATCCGTGTCCGAGGTATAGCCTTTTGTCTCCTTAACTTCTTCCATGATGCGGTCAAGTTGGTTGCGGATACCCTGGCCTTCTTCAGGCTCGATATCTTCGGCCTTTTCCATAACCACATCAGAATACATCATTATCAACCGACGATAGGAATCGTACACGAGTCGTTCGTTGTTTGTTTTTTTGATGAATCCGGGGATTGTACTGGATGCCAGGCCCACATTCAACACGGTTTCCATCATGCCCGGCATGGACTGACGCGCACCGGAACGGCAGGATACCAGAAGGGGGTCATCAGGATCGCCAAATTTTCTTCCCATGATCTCTTCAGTTTTGGCCATGGCTGACTTTACCTGCTCCTCAAGAGAATCAGGAAAATTTTTCCCTGCCTTAAAATAGTCGTTACAGCAATCGGTAGTGAGTGTGAATCCTCCAGGAACAGGAAAACCGATTAGATCCATCTCTGCCAGATTTGCTCCTTTTCCTCCGAGAAGATTTTTTTGGGAAGCATCGCCCTCTGCTGTTCCATTTCCGAAACCGTAAACGTATTTAGTCATACTTTTTTATCCTTCCTTTCAATTCATTTCCAGTATGTAAGTTGTAGGTAGTAAAAAGGTGAAGAAAATTAGAGTGTCCAATTCCCTGCATCGACATTACAACTTCCGTAGAAACGGATGCCAAAAGGCTCGTTCATTATTAAGTTCTCATTTCTAAGGTGATTTCTCTTTTTATCAGAAATAGCAAACTTTATCGCCGATTTTTGTCTTCATTTTAAAGGGAATAGAAAAACAAGTACTCAACTTTTAAAAAATAAAAGCAAAATTTGTCCTGGTTTCCAGTGATAATGGCATTTCAACTCTTTACTGAATAAATAGTAAATAGTATATTTATTACATGAAAGTAACAAGATAAATAATCAAGGCCCTGCAAAACTTTCTAAGAACTACGGATCAGATAATTGACGGCTATTTTGAAAAACCGGCCGTGCAACCGGGTTGTTGTTTAGTAAGCCGTTAATTTTGTTATTCAAATAAAAAATAGCATATGGTTCAAATAAAAGAAATAGACTTTAAAAATAAAAAAAAATCGCTGGATAAGTCAAGAAAAATATGATGTTTTTTGACTGTGTGCCTTTTAATCTTTTCCCATAAAAAAAAGAAAGGTTTGCATAACCACCTTTTAAAAGGCTGAATTTAAAATTTTCTATTTGGTGAATGAATGATAAGATTTGAAAATATTACAAAA
>JAFDHS010000282.1 GCA_019308655.1 Deltaproteobacteria bacterium | reverse complement strand
GGAAAACTTTTTTGCCGGAAGCACTGCCAAGAACAAAAATCCCCGATTTTATCTTATCTTTAAACTTATCGGCCAGATCCCTCAAAGCGGCAGGATTATCGACCGATACCTTTTGGGTAAGGACGTTGATACCGTTTACCAGTTTAATATCACTTTCGGCTTCGTCTGCCGATTTGGAAGCGATTTTTGCCTTTAATTTTTCCAGCTCTTTTTCAAGGGCCTTGTGCTCAGACAGAATTTTTTCAACCCGCCGGGTAACGGCGTCGGGTTTTTCTTTGACCAGATGGGCGGTATCAAATATTATTTTTGAAGTTTTCTGAATGTGTGCCAATGCGGCAGCACCGGTCAATGCCTCGATTCTTCGTACACCGGCAGCAATGCCGGTTTCTCCTGTGATTTTAAATAGTCCGATATTGCCGGTACGGTCCGTATGGGTCCCGCCACAGAATTCTTTGCTGAAGGAAGCAAGGGAGATAATTCTGATTTTATCGCCATATTTTTCTTCAAAAAGAGCTGTTGCTCCTGTCTTGAATGCTTCTTCGGCATCCATTTCCTCACCCTGGACCGAAACATTGTCGCGTATCCGTTCGTTGACAATACGTTCAATTTTATCAAGAGTTTCTTTATCAACCTGAGAAAAGTGAGTAAAATCAAAACGAAGTCTGTCCGGTGCCACGAGAGAACCTGCCTGCTTAACATGGTCTCCGAGAACTTGACGTAAAGCAGCGTGGAGTATATGGGTTGCGGTGTGGTTAAGGGCTGTTGCCTTACGTTTTTCATTCTTAACGGAAAGAGTTACGGTTTGACCTTTTTTAATTGATCCTGAAACAACTTTTCCCTTGTGTATAACAAGCCCCGTTGGGTCTTTAATGGTGTCGAAGACCTCTATGTCAAGATCCTGTGCCGTTATTTTTCCTGAATCACCCGCCTGACCTCCGGATTCCGCGTAAAACGGTGTTGAGGCCGTAACAATCTCAACGCGTTGACCGGGACCGGCTTCCTGCATTTCCCCGCCCTTTTCATCAACGATAAGAAGCACCTTTGATTCACATGAAAGCCTGTCATACCCTACGAATTCGGACTTTATTCCCGTAGCGGAGAGGTTTTTGTAGGCATCGCTGATTTCGGAAAAAGCGGTAATCGATCTGGATCTTGACCGCTGGTCATCCATGGCCGTATTAAACCCTTCCATATCAAGGGTCATTTTTTCATCCCTGACAACGTCCCTGATAATGTCCACCGGGAATCCAAACGTATCATAGAGTTTAAAGATTACACGGCCGGGGATTCGATTTTCCCCCTTTGCCTTGATTTCCAAAAGCGTATCGTTTAAAAGTTTGAGGCCGTGGTCCAGAGTTTCTGAAAATCGGATCTCTTCATTTTTAATGACATTGGTGATAAATGCTTCTGCTTCTTTCAATTCGGGATAGGTAGTTCCCATTATATCAAAAACCACTTCCGCTGTTTTATTGAGAAAAGGTCTGGAAAGCCCGATATGACGTCCGTAGCGAATCGCCCTTCGCATAATTCGGCGCAGCACATACCCTCTTCCCTCATTGGATGGAAGCACGCCGTCTCCGATGAGGAATGCTGCTGCTCTGCTGTGGTCCGCAATAACTTTCATCGCCACGTCATCTTCCAAAGAATCTCCGAGACGCTTTTGGGAGAGATCTTCAACTTTTTGTATGATCGGAACAAAAAGATCCGTATCATAATTCGTCGGGACCTTTTGAAGGACCGACGCAATTCGTTCAAGCCCCATACCCGTATCGATGCTGGGTTCCGGGAGGGGGGTCATTTTTCCTGATGCATCCTTGTTGAACTGCATGAAGACCAGATTCCAGATTTCAAGATACCGATCACAATCGCACCCAACGCTACAGCCCGGATTTCCGCATCCGAATTCTTCTCCCCGGTCAATGTATATCTCGCTGCAAGGTCCGCAGGGACCGGTATCTCCCATGGACCAGAAATTGTCCGCTTCGCCCAGCCTGACGATTCGCTCTTCCTTTACGCCGATGGTTTTATGCCAGAGTTCATATGCCTCATCGTCATCAAGATAGACCGAAATCCATAATTTGTCTTCAGGAAGGCCGTATTCATTGACAAGCAGATCCCAGGCAAAGGTTACGGCTTTTTTCTTGAAGTAATCCCCAAATGAAAAATTGCCCAGCATTTCAAAGAAAGTGTGATGCCTTGCCGTATAACCGACATTCTCCAGATCATTGTGCTTTCCCCCGGCCCGGACACATTTTTGGGATGTTGCCGCTCTTGCATAATCCCTTATTTCTTCGCCGATAAAAACGCGCTTGAACTGGACCATCCCGGCATTGGTAAATAATAAAGTCGGATCATCGTGAGGAACAAGGGATGAACTTCTTACAATCCGATGATTATGTCTTTTAAAATATTCAAGAAATTGTTTGCGAATTTCGTTGCTTGTCATTAATAACCCCGTTAAATGGAATCGGTTTTTTCTTGTTTTGTTTCCAAAAGGCCTAAGCTTTCCCTGACTTTCGTCCATACATCATTATAGA
>JAFDHS010000281.1 GCA_019308655.1 Deltaproteobacteria bacterium | reverse complement strand
CTTTGTCCACAGTGTAAGCACCTTGTTCAACGCCGTATCTTCGCCATGTTGTTCCAGAACCTCCCGGCGTATTTTTTCCGGAAAACGGTCTCCCAAAAAATCGTCAGCCATAGAGGCGAGCTCGCTCAAGATAGCCTTCATGCCCCTTTTGACATCCTCCCTGGCGGACTGACCCATTTCCACATTAAAATAGAGGCACCGGTATTTGCCCTGTTGATTCAGATAATCCATCAAGGCCAGCAGACAGGAGGTTTTGCCGGTTTGGCGCGGAGCATGGAGAACAAAGTATTTTTCCTGTTCAATGAGAGAAATGATTTTATTGAGATCAATCCGAACAAGTGGGGGCAAACAGTAATGTTTTTGGCAATTCACCGGACCGGCAGTATTAAAAAAGCGCATGGTGATTTTCCTTATCTGTTGATCATTCAGTTAGGGAGTTCCAATTAATAAATGTACCCAAGTGATGAAACCATCTATCATCTGGAGTGCGAAACATACGGTTTCGCAGTTGTTTTTATTACAAAACCTCAGGTTTTGTACTCCAAAAATACTCAAATATAGAACTGAAGATGATTGAATGGGTAAATAGGCATTTCCTTATGATTTAATAAGGCGGGGATCAAATCGAAAAGGCGCCGGTTCTCCAATAAAAAGTTTATGATAGTCCGGGTGCCTTGGGTTAATCAGGTAATTATGTTCTTCGGGCACAACACTGCTGGGAATTTTTAATATCAGGCTTTCATTTTTTTCCGCCCAGGCGGTGCCCAGTTTTTGAGTAGACTCAGATTCAGGAATGCTGTTCCAGTCGGAAGGGAGGCTTTCACGCGGGAAAACAGTCATCAGTTCAGTATCGAACCTAACCGGAATACGTACATACTCGGAATAAAGCAAAGCATCTTCAGGCAGATGCACTATCATTTCCAGCGAGGATAGTGCCAGTGACTCAGCAGTATAGACCATAGAAATGCCGGCAAAATTCCACCTGCCGCCTTCAAGTCGGGCTCCATATCCGGAAAAGGCAGTATCAGCCCAGCGACTTTGAACAATTCGCCATGCCGTGACAGTCATCCAGGGAACACTCCGTGCTCGATGCGAACGAGTAAAGTATGTACCTGCTGGGCACCCAATTCAGTTTCGGAAAAAGCAAGCGGGGTTTGACTGCCAAGACCCCGGGCAGGCTCTTTAAACCATTTGGCTGCAATATCTTCCCTGCCGGCAAATACGTTTACGGCCTTGTCGAACAATCTGGCCAAGCGAAGTACTCGTTCGGATTCGGCTGACGATAACCGGCCATCTTGTTTGCGACGTGTTAATGTGCGTTTGGATATATGAATAACTTCAGCCAACGCCTTTTCCGACAAGCCCAGCTTTTTCCGCAATCGATAAAAAGCGTCAACGGGAAGGCCCTTTTTTACCATGCCGATCATCTCGAACAAATTGTCGGATCGTATATTAATCGAGTCAACTTGCATTTTTAATTACCTGTCTTTTTATATGAAATAGCCACAGACCCACACGAACCCACACAAAAAATAAAAAATACGGGGTAAAGTACCCACTATTTCATTATGAAATGAGGGTTATTAAAAAGGATTATTTTATCCCAACATAAGCGCCAACTGATCCCATGTAAAGCCCTAATATGCAAATTCAGCAATTCCAATTTTCTGATTTGACAGTATAAATGCTTATGGTTACAGTGTTAATCGATACCGAGGAACTCCACTTCCGGCAATCTACAGCCGGAATGGTATATGGAAGAGTATAATTGAGGAATAAATCCATGAGTAAGTTTACATTAGAATATTGGATAGATGATGATTGGTACGTTGGACGGTTGAAAGAGGTCCCAGGCGTATTCAGCCAGGGAGAAACTTTGGAGGAATTGGAAGAAAACATAAAAGAAGCCTACGAACTCATGATGGAGGATGAACCGGTTCTGCCCTATACCGGTATTCAGCGCAAAGAGATTGAGGTGGCGGCGTGAAACGTAGCCATCTCATAGAGCTATGAATCACGGATAGATATACAGCGAGGATCCATTTTTATGCAATCAATTTTATAATTCATTATTTCTCAAGGTCCGGGCTTCGATCTATTGTTTCTATTGCATATAAATCGATATAACAGTAATATAATATCTGAGTTTCGAATTTTATTTATTGATAAAATTTGTTAATGAAATCAATTGGCTTTTATAAGACTCTCTCGTCCGTCATTCCCGCGAAGGTGGAAATTCAGGTGGCTCATTTGCCCACATTTTTTGAGAAGTTACGATTTTTTCAAACGAAAATTCCGGATTTGAGTATTGGCTATTGAGATTTGAGAAGGTATTTACTCTCATTCCTTAAATCTCAATACTTAAAACTTCGATAGAAAAAAGTTATAATTATCTGTTATTTCTATATATTATTAGCTTTTGTTCAAGTCTTATGTACGAGTGAGTAAGAAGAAAGGAACAGAAAAAAGATGACTAACGAAATTGAAAAAAGATTTCTCTCTCTGTCTTATGTACGAGTGAGTAAGAAGAAAGGAACAGAAAAAAGATGACTAACGAAATTGAAAAAAGATTTCTCTCTCTTCCTGTTGAGGATCGTGAGACTATTATTAGTTATGGTGCGTCCATTCGTTTGACTATTTTGAAAAAACGGCTTTTTCTGGCAGAACAAAAAATCAGGAATTTTGAAGTTCGCTATAAAACAACCCTAAGAGCAATAGAGGCTGAAGGGATACCGGACGATGCAAGTTATGAATTTCATGAAGATTATGTTGAATGGCATCATTGGGAAGCGGTGGTTAAAAAATGCAAACAAGAGATTTCATCAATTCAGGCAATTGCACAGCAGGGGGTGCATATAGAAGAGTATTGTAATGTTAGCTGCTGAAAGATTGATTGAAATCGAGATGCTTTGCACAGGAAAAGTGCAGCGAATAGAACTGCTTGAACTTGATGGGGAATTAATCAAAGTTATTCTTTATTTTAAAGATGGAACAAACTTACGCGTTACCGAGCTATGGAATGATAATCTTCTGGTAAAATACAGCTATTATTGGCTAACTCCCAAAAATGAAATAAAAGCAGGGTGGGATAACGCGCCACATCATCAACATGTAAAAACATTTCCACATCATAAACATATTCAATACCAGAAAGATATTAAGCCATCAAAACAACATTCCTTAGAAGATGTGATTGCGTTTATTTTTGGGATTTAAACGACTCGTACTTTCCAATTTTTTTGCTTTCATGATAAGTAGTGTTTATACAAGATAAACTTTTGGACGAAAGAAGATGTGATTGCGTTTATTTTTGGGATTTAAACGACTCGTACTTTCCAATTTTTTTGCTTTCATGATAAGTAGTGTTTATACAAGATAAACTTTTGGACGAAATACTGAGTGTGCTAAGGAGTGGAGACATGGCTAAACCAAGGATTGAAGTTCCTTCAGAGAAGATTACTGATTTCTGCCGCCGCTATCACATTCGGACCCTTTCCGTTTTTGGTTCGGTCTTGCGTGAAGATTTTCGGCCGGACAGCGATGTGGATATACTGGTGGAGTTCGAGCCGGATGCACAGGTGGGCTTTATAATCCTGGGCCGGATGCAACGAGAACTTTCAGAGCTTCTGCACCGCCCTGTG
>JAFDHS010000280.1 GCA_019308655.1 Deltaproteobacteria bacterium | reverse complement strand
AAAGACATTATCAGTGATTTGGCTGAAAAATCATTGCAAAACAACGCCATTGCACCGAACACCATCGCACACGGTTTTCTCTTCTTTCCGGGAGAGGTTGAATCGGTCAAGCAATTACGCCTTTACCTTATTGAAAAAGAGACAGGCACGGGCCATGTTTTAAATCTGAAATTTTAATGCATAAAAAAACAGGATGATCAGGGTCTTTTCCATGGATATCCTGATCATCCTGTTTTTAGAAAAAGGTAGTTTTTGTGAAAAATAAAAAATATTTTCCCTGGAACTACCAAACCAGTTAGGGCCACATCGTCAATGTTGGAATGGCTTGTTGGACTATGCTCACCGCCCCTTACCCCAACGGAGCTTTTAAAACATAATGATAGAGCTTGGAACGTGTGGAATATCCCAAGGTATCTTGACCAAACCAATAGTCAACCGGGGCTTTTACAAGCCCCTTCTGAATCTATGATTCAGGAGGGGTAGTTGACCCTTTCCTTTTTACAATAGCCTTGTTCAAATATTGAAAGACATAAGCCCCTTCTGCCGAGGCTTTCTCCTCTCTTCTGACGACCTTGTGGAAAAGTTTTATTTTTTCCTTGTCCGCAGCCGGTATTGGATCTTCGATCAGCTTTATGACATTGTCGGCTATGCAGTAAATGACCACAGGGCCGAACATCACTTTTCCATCCTCACTTTTGGTGAGGGCGCCGACAATTTCATGGTTGCTTACCGTGAACGCTTTGGGCGGAGATTTGTACCCGAGCAACTCGGCAAACAGTGAAATGGATTCGATCACACCATCCGTATCTCCTATCTCCATGGCTTTTACACCATCATTTTCAATTTCGTTAAGATCGGATTCATCATAGGAGAGATCCAGCAAGTCTATGCAATCGTTTTGAACGGTCTTTACCGATTCTTTCTTTTTGCTGACAAGCACATCGGTATCTTTCAATATCTTGATGACATTGCCGATGTTGAGCATCTCTTTAACCGTGGGAGTCTTGCGCAGGCCGACATCCTCAACCGTTGTATTATAGATGGGCAGCTCATTGTCCAGTAGCAGAATTTTCTTCATCTCAGGAGCTGCCTGGGTCCCCTCAATAGCCATGGTATACAGATCAAGGTCCCGTTCTTTTTTGAACTCGTAAGCACTCATTTCAAGAAGATTTTTCATGGTCTCCTTGTCAACCTTAAGGCCGCTGTCCGGCGGGCCGATTGAGGCGAGCACTTTTTTTGTCAGCTTGTCGATCTTGATTTTCTTTAACAGGTTTTCTTTAAACGACATAGTCTGATCTCCTTGAAGATATGGGTTTTTTAAAATTTTTCACCACACGTTTTAATATACTCGTTCCCACGCGCCTGCGTGGGAAGACATACCCAAATTTTTGATTAACTCACAGCCGGCAGACTTATTGTAAAGGTCGTACCGACGTTTCTTTCGCTGCTGACCTCCATCATCCCGCCCATGCCGTCTATGATGCCGTAACAAACCGAAAGCCCCAGTCCTGTGCCTTTGCCGACCGGTTTTGTGGTAAAAAAAGGAGAAAAAATCTTTTTCTGATTTTCAGTGCTGATCCCACTGCCATTGTCCGTAAGAGAAATTCCCACTTTGCCGTTGGGTTTGAGTTCAGCTTCAATAGCCACTTCACCGCCATGTGACCCGTGTCTTTCGACAATCGCATCGATGGCATTGTTGAGCAGATTAAGCAGTACCTGCTGCAGTTGAGCAGGATCACCATGAATATTCGGTATATCTTCAGCAATATTCTGCCTTATGGTCATCCCATGCACGTTGGCCTTTTTTTTCACCATATCCACAACCTCGGGAATGTAGGTTCCAAGATCCACGTCCTGGGGTACCGGTTCACTTTGTCTGCCGAACTTGAGTATGGCCTGGGTAATTTTCGCACAACGCCCGATCTGAAGTTGAATTTGATTCATGGAATCATCCAGTTCCGCTGTTTCTTCAGATTCCTTTAACTCCCCTTTTTCTTTGAGTTCCGAAAGAATCATCTCCATGAGAGCCTGCTCGCTTTTGATAATCTGAAGGGGATTGTTGATTTCATGGGCAAACCCCGCAGCCATTTCACCCAGCTCGGCAAGACGGCTTGCACCGATAAGCTGCTGCTGCAACTGACCTTTTTCCGTATCTGTCCGTTTCATACGCCTCACAATACGGTCCGTAAGATAAAATGACAGCGCAACAATAACGCCGCCTCCAATGGTGACGATAAAAAGCGTCAAGTAAACAGCGCTGCGGAGCGACTTGAAGGCGTCCGCGATTTCCTGCCTTACCACCAGCAGCCACTTTTTGTCCTTCATCCAGGAAATGGCGTATAAATATTTATCTCCCCGGGTGTCCTTTTTGATAAACGTGTTGATACCGGCATGCCCCCCCGCATACTTGATCCGGTCCGGGTCCTTGTTCATGAGGTTTCCTCCTGAACGCCGCTCGGTCTGAAATATACCGTCCGAATTAAGTATATAAGCCTCACCGGTCTTTCCGATGCGGACTTTTTTAACCAGATCATTAAACAGATAGGTATCGATGGTTGCACGAAGCACCCATTTTTTATCTGAATCCGCTCCGGCAACGGCAATGACAAAATGGGGAACCCGTCGGAATCCCAGAAAAACATCACTGATGTAATACCCTTTTTTCATTACCTCTATGAACCACTCCGCCTCTTTATAAAGCTTACCTGTTAATTTATAAGGCCCATGGTAGGCCACATGAACGCCGTCTTCATTAAAAACCCCAAGATCGACAAACGCATTGGATTTTTTTTGCAGATCTTCAAAAACATCAAACAGTTTTTCAGGCCGGCTGAGCTCTTCAAAGGTATAGGAATGAAGCATGAACTCTAAATCCGATTGCCGCTCACTGAGAAAGGACTCGATCATCTGACGGTGGTCCTCGACAATTCTATTCATGCTTGAAATGGTGCTGTTTTCCAACGATGCCGTAAAATAATAATAACCAATACCCAAAACCAGAACAAAGGGTATGAGCGGGACCAGAATCATGTTTGTCAGGAGGGATTTTCTCATTTTAATGTAATGATCATTGTCCATAAACCTTTTCTCCTCTTGAATTTGTTTCAATCCACACGCCCGTATAGGGCATGAGGTACATTTCGTTGCGATCGTCATTTCCGCGAAGGCGGGAACCCAGTTATATTGTGCGAATTTATTGAGAAGCTGTGAGCAATAAAGGAAATCAATTTTATAAAAAGCAACCTTTATGCCAAAGTTCAGACCTGGATTAAAAAAATTAACTTTTTGAAATAATTAGCTTATCTATTCTGTTCAAGATACGGATCAGGACCATAATGCGTTGACATGTTTTACAGATTGTAAATCCGGCCTTACGGATATTGCATTTTTCAAAATGTATAACTTGATGCGATAATTTTTAAATGGTAACAAAATGTTAGTCTTTTCAGGTTGACAAATTTTGTTTAGTTTGAATGAAAAAGGGGTCAAGTCTACGTTTGGCTTTTATCAACACATTTGATACCCAAATCATATGAGCGGTAAAATTTGGGTAAAAATATGAAATACACCTCCGATATTCATCACCGCCGTTCTATTCGATTAAAAGGATATGATTATTCAAAGGCGGGATTATATTTCATCACCATTTGTACGCAAAACCGATTCTGTTTATTTGGAGAAATTGAAAATGGGGAAATGATTTTGAATGATGCGGGCATGATGATAAAAACCGTATGGCATGAAATACCGGTTTATTATCATGAATTTAATATTCATAACTTACATTCCGCATGTACTACATGCTAATTTCACAATTTTATTGTGAGAGTGTTTTTTACTAAACAAATAACTTTTTATGGTCTAATCTGCAACTCCC
This sequence comes from Deltaproteobacteria bacterium, assembly GCA_019308655.1. Taxonomy (GTDB): domain Bacteria; phylum Desulfobacterota; class Desulfobacteria; order Desulfobacterales; family JAFDHS01; genus JAFDHS01. Next base: position 14 of record JAFDHS010000280.1, on the reverse strand, counting down.
AAAAAAACTTTAAG
>JAFDHS010000008.1 GCA_019308655.1 Deltaproteobacteria bacterium | reverse complement strand
GGGTATGCTCAGGGTGGGAAGTCCCTTTGGCACGTTACCGACAACGGCCCCGGCTCCGATCATAAGGAGATCTTCTTCAGTAAGAACTTTGTTGCCGACCTTCATCCGCCATATTTGACCGTCTGTTACAAGCCCCTGGGGCACTGAATTTTGTGGATAAAACACAAGCGCTTTGTCAGGCCCTTCAATCCCGGCAAATTTGATGTTCCGCAGCCTTTCTCTCAGCACATGGGATTGGTGCTTCTGTTCACTCATTCGGGCTGTAAGGATGCTGACCTCATGTTTCAGATTGAGTAATTTAAAGAAATGATCTTCTGAAGCTTTAAGGTCTTCTATTTTTTTATTTATCTCAGCCCGTTGGTTGCCTGTTTCAGAAATTTCAGCCACGGTTTTGTTAAAATTTTTGATCGTTGTCTGAACCTCCGGAGCTTGGATGGCTGAAATCGAAGTGCCGGGGTGATTGTGTTCAAAGCCTATGCTCCAGGAGATAAGAGTGGTGATGACAACGGCTACCAAGACATTGGGGATTTTGGGATTTAAGCGTTTGAGGGAGTACATGATGGCAATGGCACTGATGATGGTCTCATAATGATGCTCGGCTTTGTCCACATAAACCCCGAACAGCTTTGATAACTGAGATGAGGCGATGATTATGGCCGCTGCATTGGTAAATCCGTTGACAACGGGGTGAGACAAAAAGTTGACGACCAATCCCAGTCTTAAAACACCTAAAAGGAACTGAAATATGCCCACGGTCAGGGACAACAAAATTGCATATGCTATAAAAGCTTCGCTTCCGGCCGTAGCCAAAGGCTCTAAAGAAGCAGCGGTCATTAAGGAGACGACTGCTACCGGACCTGTGGCCAGCTGACGGCTGGAACCAAACAGCGCTGCCATCATCGGTGGTAAAAAAGAGGCATAAAGACCGTAATAAGCCGGAAGTCCAGCCAATTGCGCATATGCCATTGACTGAGGAATCAGGACCAGAGCTACTGTGAGTCCGGCTAAAAAATCAATTTTGAATTTGTTGAAATTATAATCCTTGAACCAGAGTATAAAAGGAAAAATTTTTGCAAGCATAAAAACTAACCCCTATTTAGAAAATTATAGAATAGCTTGACTTAAAACTTACACACCTAATTCGAATAAACCGGAAAAGTTAAAGTTAAGGAGTCGCTTTGATTAATGGTTTATGTATAAAATCAATGGAATTCCTTAGCATTAGAGAGCTTAGATTATTTTAGCCAATTCATATTTTTTTAATCAAAGGTAAAATATTTTGTTACATGATTCCGCTAAAAAAAATCAAACCGATTTTCCTATAAAAATCAACTTTTTATATAAAACTTTTTATATAAAACTTTGTTTTATGTCAAATAAAAAACATGGGTTCGAGGTTTTTATAGCTATTTGTTTATTAAGCAATGGGGTGGTAAGTAAAAAAGAGGGTGTGGATTACTATGATAAAAATGAACAAAAAAATATTTGGGAGCCTTTTTTTTTCCATATTTGCTGCGACTACAGGTGTTGGAATTGTTCTTCCCTTGCTGCCGGTCTATGGTCGTAATCTTGGTGCAAGCGGTTTATATATAGGTTTCATTTTCGGGGTTTTTTCTCTTTCCAGAACATTTTTTTTACCTTATTTCGGCAGCCTTTCTGACAAAAAAGGGCGCAAATTATTTATTGTTGCAGGCCTTTTCCTCTACTCACTACTTTCCCTTGCTTTTATGTTTTCAAATAATATTGATCAACTTCTTTTTATACGATTTATTCAAGGGATAGCATCAGCAATGATCATACCAGTTGCCCAGGCCTATATCGGAGAGATTACACCGAACGGGAAAGAAGGTTTGTCAATGGGGTTGTTCAATATGTCTATTTTTCTGGGACTGAGTGTCGGTCCCTTAATCGGTGGCTTAATAAAAGACCGCTTTGGATTCCAGATCTCTTTTGCCTGCATGGGCTTTCTTGCCTTTATCGGATTTTTATTAAGTTTTTTTCTTCTTCCGCCCACAAATTCAGAGCATCTTGTGTGGAGGAGGGCAAAACCCATAACCTGGAGCCGGCTTCTAAAAGACAACGCTATCGCCGGTCTGTTTATGTTCAGATTTGCCTATACTATCTGCATCGGGGTTATATGGGGTTTCCTGCCGGTTTTTGCAGATTCGGAGTTTTCCATTTCCAGTTCTACAATCGGGACACTTCTTGCGCTTGGTGTACTTATAAACGGTTTGATGAATACACCCATGGGTTTTCTATCAGACAGAGTTAATAAAAAATTAATGATTATAAGCGGAGGATTGATAGCAGCATACGCTGTTTTTTCATTTGCGAGAGCAACTGATTTGTTGGATTTGTTTGTATCCCATATTATTTTCGGATTTGGGGGGGGGATATCCATGCCGCCACTTATGGCGCTGGCTGTTTTAAAAGGCAATAAAAGCGATGCCATGGGATCTGTTATGGCCCTTATGACAATGGCGCACAGTTTGGGAATGCTACTGGGAGCAATCCTTGCCGGCTTGGCAATGGATATTTTCCATCTCCGAAAGGTTTTCCCTTTGGGAGCAATCTTAATGGTGATAGGAGTCGGTGTATTTTATATTTGCACGTATGATCAAAAGAGGAAGGTGAAGTAGTAATGCCCTAATATATAGAGATAACAGTATCTTTAGGATGTTAAAGTTAAAGAAAAATAAACAAGGGAGGGGAGTGAAAAAAAACACAAAGTTTGTTGAAACTTCAAAACAATTTATTGCTTATAGCTTTGGGGGGTTATGAGAGCATTGCATAACACCGTTTTTGTCCGCCCGTAAATATGAACAAAATTGAAGGTTCTGCAAAGCTCTCATTTTATACTGACCACCCGGACTTCCGACCAACGATGGATAGGAAAGATAATACAAATTTATTCTTCCTTTGCATACCTTTCTTTATAAGGTTCCTGAATAATTGTTCGTAGAGTCGTGTTCTGCCACTGCATGGGGGGTCTGATGTTCATAATATCTTCGAGTCTGCCCTGTTTTTCGAGGCGATTATAAATTTCATACCAGGCACAGGGGATATCGTCGCTCACTTCACATTTACCGCTATTGGTTCCACCGCACGGACCATTAAACAGACCTTTAGCGCAACGGGTTACGGGACAGATACCAGCTGTATAGGCAAGTACGCATTCTCCACAGGCACGGCATCTTTCTTCATACATTCCGATATCTTTATCTATGCCGATAGCGACCGTATTTACTCCCGGAAAGACAGGTTTTCCAGGAAACCTTTCGGCAAGGTGTTGAACTCCGGCACCGCAGGCCATGGAAAGAATACAGTCATAATTATCTACCATGTAATCGAGTTCTTCAAGATATTGAGCGTTACACTGTCTTTCAACGGTATATCCGTCTATCTGTTTGGGTGAATTATCAGCTTTAAAGGAGACATTGAGTTCGGCATTTAAAAGATTTACCTCTTTCTGTCCTCCTACAAGGCAGACTGAAACACATCCACCGCAGCCAACGGTCAGAATCCTTTTGTATCTTTTTATGGAATCCTTAATCTCTTCTAAAGGTTTTCTTTCTGCTTTAACCACTTGTACCTCCGTTTTGTGAAGTAGGCCTACCTGATTCCCGTCTTTAAAAAACGGTTCGTATAGCAACTTAAAACATTAAATTGCTTTTACTGAATTAGGTAAAAGTACGTTTTGAACGACACAATGCCTTATATAATTTTGCAATAAATTGCTTGTTTCCAGTTCAAAAAATTAGGAGTATCCACCTTAAAAGTATCCCAACTGAACCGTTTATTATTTTCGAGGATGACAGTCGGCACAAAATTGAGTGGCTGGCTGGCCTTCTTTTGCAGATTGGACATGGCAACCCATGCACTGGCGATGATACGCTTTCTGCAAATTAATTTTTGTTTTATCACTATGACAAGACGAACACAAAATTTCCTCATTACCTTCTTCAAGTTCACCTTCGTCTAAAATGTTTTCCCCATCTTCATATTTATGATGGCAGGCTGTACATTCTGAAGCTTCCATATGAAGTTCATGGTTAAAATTTACAGGGGGACGCTGTTTTTTATGATACGCTTTAACATTGTTTATGAGAATATTCTCCGGCTGAGCGTAACTTGTTGAAAAAACAAAGACAATAGCAAAAAAAACAAAAGTGACTGATATATAGATTCTTTTTTTTAGGGAATTCATCTTTTCTCCTGAGCATTTCATTCCGTCATTCTAAGCGACCCCTTAATTATGCTATGAAGGGGGAAATGATCCAACTCTTTTTATTTGTCATATTGCCGATAAACACCCTGTGTGCGGCAGATACTTCTAGCAAGAGCTATCATGTCCGGTATGTCTATACCAAGTGGGCAATAACAGCGAGTGCATAAGACGCAATCATTCCATACAATATCTCCTATTTCTTCCAGAGTGGCTCTGTCTACTTCCCCCTTTTTTTTATATAATTTCCCTATGGAATTAATAAATTTATAAGAAGGCATGTATTTAGGATCCTTGCCCCGAGTCATAAATAGGAAACAACTTTCTGCGCAAAGGGTACAATGGGCACACATTCTGAGAGAGAGTTTTGTTTTATCTTTTTTTCTCTCAAGCATTTTTTTGATTTTTTCCGTAGCAACCGGTGTGTTATTCTGTTCAGCCATTAAATTCTCCGCATGTGTTTGTTATTAAGTTTAATTGAATCAAACAGATGAGACTAATTACCAGGTTCTGTTTCCTTCACCTAAACAGTTTTCACTTGCTACAAAAAAACGGTTGATAAAGAAAAATACCATATGTACAAGCTTGGTAAAAGGAATGGTAACCAGCATTAATTCACCGAATAAAATATGTAAAATAATAATGGTGTTATAATTAAATATCTGATGATACGCAAAAAATCCTGTTAAGAAAGGAGCTGCTGCTATAAGCAGGACTACGTAATCGTAGGAAGTGGTAATGGCGCGGACACGTGCAGAGAGTAAGCGTCGAAGAAGAAAATAGAGGCTGCATGCAAGGAATATTATCGTTAAGGTATCCGTTGTATTTTCTGAAAATAAAAAAGGCATCATATTGATTCCCCAAGACTGATCAAAGAGAACACTATGGCCTACAAGAAAAATCGGAATCGCAAAGAGGCAAACATGAAAAACGGTTGTTACAACGGCCATAAGGAGATTCGTCCCTATGCCTGCCGCCTTGAACATTTCAAATTTAAGCATAAAGCCCGGACTTGTAGCAATGGGTTTGCTTCTTGAAGCCGGAATAAATTTAGGGACATCAATTTTTTTACTCAACTTCATAAATTTGATAATTTGGAACACAGTGCCCAGAACAAATACGATAAAGGAAACCCATAAGAGCGGGCCGCGGACTAAGTCGTACATTAGACCTCCCGTAAAAAGTTTTAAAAGCCCCAAATTAAGTTATCCAGGGACATGATTCATCACAAAATACCAAAACAAATAAAATTCAGCTTCAAACCTTTATAACCATGATTAAAGATTTTTGCAAGTAATAAATGTTATTAAGTTCGATTTCGATGGCATGGTTTTTAATTTCTTTTCTGAATCTTAAAAATATAAAAGCAAAGCATTCATAAACAACGATTTTTTCCTGTTTTTGTGGGCTTTTCCTTCTTTTTATGGCATCGTCAAAATCCGGTTTGGAACTCACGGTTTTGATTCGGTTCTGTAAGCCTATTGCCTGGTTCTCTTGACATTGGTTGCCCAATTATGGCATGTAAATGTTATTTATTGGCAAGGAATAATAAAATACGTTCTTCATTAAAGAATTAACTTCGCTTGACATTTTTAATATTAGTTTAGTATATATAAAAATATTTATAATCATAAACTGTACTACTGATATTATTGAATTTGACTCCATTTTTGTTTTTATCGGTTTGTTTTAACCAGCTGAAATTAAAAATGTTTAACAAATAAAATTGAGCCCATGACAAAAACCTTGTTATTATGTACTTGCTAACTAAGTGTCTTAAACCTAAAATATTTTTTACCATGTCTTCTGTTGACTTGACCCTGATTAAAAGAATGTGAAACTATTGGGGATTGTTGATGATAAACCTTTTTTTGAAGCGCTTTGTCAAAAATATATTCAGGCAATGGGGTCATAATATGAATTTTAGATATTTCAATAACACTGAAAGCTTCGTATAACCTTCAAATTTGTTCGAGTTCAAGGCAGTTGAAAATTTTATTCACCCCAAAGTGAAATGCTTCGACTCTCCGTTAACTATTCAATAAGTTTAAACGGGTTAAATATTCCGGGGCTGGCAGGGATCAAAGAATAAAATTTGAGCCTGACGCACAAACCGTTCAAAAAAGCGACTATGCAAAGCTCTCACACTAAAATGAAGGGGAAAGATTAGTATGAAATCAGGAAGTAATCTTGAGAAAGTATTAAAAGCAGGACATTTTGCCTTTACAGGTGAACTTGGGCCACCTCGTGGAGCTAATGATGAGCCTATCAGGAAAAAGGCCGGTTTTTTAAAGGGCAATGTTGATATGGTTAACATGACCGATAATCAGACTGCCATGGTGCGTATGTCCAGCTGGGCGGCAGGTTTGATTGCCATAGAAGAAGGTCTTGAGCCAAATTATCAAATGGTATGCCGTGATCGTAACCGTTTGGCTATGCAGGCTGATATTCTGGGCGCTTATGCTCATGGACTTCGTAATATACTTTGCCTTACCGGAGATCATCAGCAATTTGGAGATCATCCTCATGCTAAAGGGGTTTTCGACATTGACTCCATACAGCTCGTCGCCATGGTCAAAAAAATGCGGGATGAAGGAAAGTTTTTAGGGGGTGATGATATTGATGTTCCTCCTAAAATGTTTATCGGAGCTGCTGCTAATCCCTTTGCTGATCCTTTTCCATGGAGAGTCCATCGTCTGGCTAAAAAGGTAGCAGCCGGAGCCGATTTTATTCAGACCCAATGTGTGTACAACATGAAAAAAATGAGAGAATGGGTCAAGCAGGCCGTTGACATGGGGCTTACGGAAAAAACCTATATTCTTGCCGGTGTAACTCCGATGAAGGCTTTGGGGATGGCTAAATATATGAAGAATAAGGTTCCGGGTATTGAAGTGCCTGATGAAGTTATTAAACGTCTTCAGGGCGTTGAAAAGAAGAAACAGGCAGAGGAAGGTATCAAGATGGCCATTGAACAGATTGAAGAATTTAAAGAGATGAAGGGTGTCGCCGGAGTTCATCTTATGGCCATTGAATGGGAACATAAGGTGCCGGAGATAGCAGAACTTGCAAAGGTGCTGCCTAGGCCGGTTGTATAATATTAAATATAATAGTTATGGTTAAAGGGTATTATTTGTATATACCCTTTAACCTGTGTCTATACCAGGGTGGGACCCCGGATAAACCGCAAAAGTTCAAAGTGAACTAAAGTTAATGAGTCGCTTTGCTCCGTCTGTATTAATATAAAATCGATAGAATTCCTCAACTTTAGGTCACTGTTAGTCACCCTACACTTTTTTTGATTCTGAATTTTTTACCATAAAAAGAGCAGTATTGCAGAATCAAAAAAACAAGTTAGATAAGGATTGAGTTGCTCTGTTGATAAGAGCTTTAAACTGTAGTTGATTTTTTAATCAAATGCAGTCATAATTACTCACTTTGCACATAAATGTAATAACGAGAACCAATCTGATATTTTGTGCATAAGAAAAATAATATTAATAAACTGGCCGTAGGTTCTACGGTGACAGTCTGTAGAGAGGCGGCAAGACCTAAGCAGTTGGTTCGGGCAGCCTCTGTGAAGCAGGAATTTCTCATCATTTCTACCAAATGGGTAAGAATGAGTAAGAAGAAAGGAACAGGATTATGCAGCATGGCTGAGGAAGCGATCAAACTTGGAGAAAACAAAAGTAAATTTATTGACAAGGTAAAGGAGCATCTTCCCGATGGGGGGAACCTGAATCTTTGTCTGACCTGCGGTGCCTGTTCTTCAGGGTGCCCTGCCACGGGTCTGGCCGATATGGACCCCAGAAAGTTTTTGCGCATGGCGGCCCTGGGTATGGATGAGGAGATAAAGAAGAGTCCATGGCCTTGGCTGTGCACCATGTGTCAGCGGTGTATCTATGTTTGCCCCATGAAAATCAATATCCCGCAGTTGGTCTACTATGCCCGCCAGCTTACGCCGAGAGAGGACCGGCCCAAGGGTATTCTTGGATCCTGCGATGTAGCGCTTAGAAGCGATACCTGCAGTGCCATGGGAGCGACGGAGGAGGATTTTCAGTTTGTGGTAGAGGACGTTCTTGAGGAGGTTCAAGCCGAACAGCCCGGATGGGAAGATCTCCAGGCGCCTATTAACAAGAAAGGCTCTTATTTCTATCTGAATCAAAACTCCCGGGAGCCTGTGACCGAAGCGGATGAGATGATTCCCCTTTGGAAGATCCTGCACAAGGTTGATGCGGATTGGACATATGGTACCAAGGGATGGGCCGCAGAGAACTATTGCATGTTCCTTGCCGATGATGAGGCCTGGGAACATATTACTCGTGTCAAGGCAAAGGCGGTGGAGGATTTGGGCTGCAAGGTCTGGCTCAATACCGAATGAGGGCACGAAATGTTCGCATTCCGGTCCGGATTGCAAAAATACAACGTTGAGCACAACTTTGAAGTCAAGAGTATCATTCATTACTATGCCCAGTGGATTAAAGAAGGTAAATTGCAGGTCAACTCCGATTGGAACAAAGACTTGCAGATTAAATTCACGGTTCAGGATCCCTGCCAACTGGTACGGAAAAGTTTTGGTGATCCTGTTGCCGAAGATTTACGTTTTGTTGTAAAATCGGTTGTCGGCGATGAAAATTTCATTGACATGGTCCCCAACCGCTCCAATAATTTTTGCTGCGGCGGCGGCGGCGGGTTTCTCCAGGCAGGATACCCGGAAGAACGCCATGCTTACGGCAAGATAAAACTGAACCAGATTCTGAAGACAGGAGCGACATACGCCATTACACCCTGTCACAACTGTCATGCCCAGATTCATGATCTTAGTGATCATTACAAGGCTGGATATCACACCGTGCATTTGTGGACATTAATTGCTCTTTCCATGGGGATTCTGGGTGAAAATGAGCGTGAATATCTCGGGCCTGATTTGGCTGAAGTCAATCTGCCTGAGTAGCGCTTTAAACTTTGTTCAAAAGCTTTAAAAAATTAAAACCCGGTCTATAATATTAAAAGGCCGGGTTTTTTTATTCAGGGAATGTTTTCCGAATATTTTCGGAGTACAAAACCTCAGGTTTTGTACAAAAAGAACTGCGAAACCCCATGTTTCGCATTCCATGCTAAAGTAAGGCTTATATCCTAAAGGCAGGTCATGTAAATTATTTGTTACGCGAGCGATTTTTAAAAAACTTTTTGAGATTTGTTTGTCACGGAATAATAAGCAAAGACACCACAAATGCTGCCAAGTATATCAGCCAGTATATCCATAATATCTCCATCCCTGAACGGCACAAAAGCCTGATGAATTTCATCACTTATTCCGTACAGACCGGACAAAATGATACTTAGAACCATTAAAAGTTTTAAATTGTTTTTTGCTGAACGTGTTTTGAAAGCTCTTGCAAACAGAACACCGAGAAGAGCATAGCCAAAAAAATGAAGCAGTTTGTCTATGTGCGCAATGTTATGAGGAAAATTTGCAGGGGATGGACGGGAAGACTGGATGAAGATCAAAAGACCGTAAATGAGAACCGGAAACCAGTAAAACAGAAAATTGTAAATTCGATTCATTCTAATCTCCGAGGTTGATCATAACTTCGGCCATTGTAAAATTGATTGAGATGTGGTCAAGAACAAACTTTAGTCCTTGAAAATTTCCAAATCAAGTTTTCTTTCCCTTATATGTTCCAGAACCGTATTTAAAAATTCTTCATGTTTGATTCCGAACCTTACTTTGCCGTCAAGTGTTCTGACTGAAAGTGTGCCGCTGTTTTTTTCCTTTTCACCGATGGTAAGTATGAGGGGAATTTTATTTATTTGGGCTTCCCTGACTTTTTTCTTAAGTGTTTCCGTTCTGCCATCCACTTCTACACGCAATCCTGCCTTTTCAAACATTTGTTTGATCTCATTGGCAGCAGGCAAAAGCTCATCGTTTATGGGCAGGAGAACAGCCTGAGTCGGGGCCATCCATAAAGGAAATTTTCCTGCAAAGTGCTCAATGAGAATACCTAAGAAACGCTCAACAGAGCCGTAAATTACTCTGTGAATCATTATCGGACGGTGTTTTTCATTATCCTTCCCGATGTATGAAAGATCAAACCTTTCAGGCAAAGCCATATCAAGCTGAATGGTTCCGCATTGCCACGTACGGCCCAGTGCATCCTGTATATGGATATCTATTTTGGGTCCATAAAAAGCACCGTCCCCTTCGTTTATGGCGTATTCTTTACCATATGTGTCCAGTGCGCCTTTCAGACCGTTCGTAGCTCTTTCCCATTGTTGATCGGTTCCGATTGATTTCTCAGGACGAGTTGAAAGTTCCAGGGTAAATTCCAGTCCGAATGATTTGTAAATTCGTTCAACCAGTTTAAGTACCCCTAAAATTTCATTTTCAATCTGGTCGGGAGTCATAAAAATGTGGGCATCGTCCTGGTGGAAGGCCCTTACCCTGAAAAGACCGGATAAAACGCCGCTTAATTCATGGCGATGCACCAGCCCGATTTCTGCGGCACGAACAGGTAACGTCTTGTATGAGTGGGGCTTTATTCCATACAGCAGCATCCCGCCGGGACAATTCATCGGTTTTATGGCATACTCTGTTTTATCAATAACGGATGTATACATATTTTCCCGATAATTTTCCCAATGTCCGCTCTTTTCCCACAAACTGCGGTCCAGCATAATGGGTGTCTTTGTCTCCACATAGCCTGCTGCTTTATGTTCATCTCTCCAGTATTCGAGAAGCGCGTTCCATATATCCATTCCTTTGGCGTGAAAAAAAGGCATGCCGGCGGCTTCTTCATGAAAACTGAAAAGATCGAGTGCCATACCTATCTTCCTATGGTCTCTTTTTTTAGCTTCCTCAAGAAGATGAAGATATTGATTGAGTTCTTTTTTGTTGAAAAAAGCCGTACCGTATATTCTCTGCAATTGGGCTTTTGTTTGGTCTGCCCGCCAGTATGCACCGGAAACTTTCATCAGTTTTATGGCTTTGATCAATCCCGTATGAGGCAGATGGGGGCCTCTGCATAAGTCTGTAAAATTTCCCTGAGTGTAAAACGAGATGGTTCCGTCTTCCAAGTCTGAAATCAGTTCGAGTTTGTACGGCTCATCTTTATAGAATTCCAATGCTTCAGATTTTGAAACTTCTTTGCGAGTGAACGGTTTTTTGGCTTTGATTATTTTTTTAATCTCAGCTTCTATTTTCGGGAAGTCATCTTCAGAAACGGGTTCCATGTCTATGTCATAGTAAAAACCGTCTTTCACGACCGGGCCGATCGTCAGCTTTGCATCCTTATAAAGAAAAGTGACGGCTTCGGCCATGACATGCGCTGCACTGTGGCGGAGAATTTCCAAGGCTTCCTTGTCCCTGGTCGTTATAAATTTTATCCGGGAATCTTTTGTAATGGTTCTGTTTAAATCAACAAGGGTACCGTCTTGTTCCATTGCAACGCAATTTTGAGCAAAACCTTCTGAAATGCTCTTTGCAACATCCAGACCCGTAGGATTATTTTCAAAACTCTTTATACTTTTATCGGGAAGTGTTATATTAATCATTGAATATTCACCAGGGAAGAAAGATTGAGGAATTCCATAAAAATAATTAAAATAGGTAAAATGAGCCTGTTGGTCAAGAAAAAACTTGATGGAATATTGATGGCCGGCATTTTTTGTCAGGCTCTAAGCGTTTATGAATTAAAAGAAAATATTCTTTGTAACTACTAAAAAATGAAAGAGAAAATAAATAAGAACTATAAGATTATAGAAAAACAAGCCGATCTTGCAAATATTATAAAAAGCTTTGAAGGAGAAAAAAACATCGCCTTTGATCTGGAAGCGGATTCCATGTTCCATTTTAAAGAAAAGGTCTGCCTGCTTCAGGTGGCTGCAAAAGAAATAAATATATTAATAGATCCTTTAAAAATTAAGGATTTGTCTCTCCTTAAGCCTCTTTTTTTAAACCGGGATATTAAGAAAATATTCCATGGTGCCGACTACGATGTGCGTTCTCTTTACAGGGATTTTTCCATAGAGATTAACAATCTTTTTGATACTGAAATTGCATGCAGGTTCTTGGGTTTTAAGGAAACGGGTCTTGGAACGGTCCTTCAAAAGAGATTTGATGTCAGTCTTGACAAAAAATATCAAAAGAAAAACTGGTCTCAAAGACCCTTACCGGATTCAATGATAGAGTATGCAGCAAAAGATACAAAATACTTGGCCCCCCTTGCTTCAATACTTGAAAAAGAGCTTGAAAAAAAAGGACGGCTTGATTGGGTCGTCGAGGAATGTGAAAATCTAAGCAAAGTGAGGCATGCTTTAGGGAATGGTGAACCCTTGTTCTTAAGGTTTAAAGGTGCAGGGCGTCTTATGCCGAAAAGTCTTGCCGCTCTTGAAACGCTTTTGCAGTTTCGGATGGAGATTGCAGAAAAGAAAGACAGACCTTTGTTCAAAATCTTCGGAAACGATTCCCTTATGAAGCTGGCAGTGGCAAAGCCGGTCACTTTGAGGTCTTTAAAAGCCCTGAATGCTTTGAGCCCGAAGCAGATCAGTATGTATGGTGAAGCCTTGATAGATAGGATACGTAATGCCTTAAAAATACCTGAAGATAAACTTCCACGTTATCCCCGCAAACGGATGTCCGTGTTGGGAAATGGTGTTTCGAAAAGGATAAAAAGGCTTAAGGTATGGAGAGATTCAATGGCACAACAGCTTGAAATAGATCCTGGAATAGTTTGTAATAAAGCACTGATGAGTGCCATTGCCGTAGAAAATCCCTCGGACATAGAAAAACTTGAAGCAATAAAAGAGATGAAAAACTGGCAAAAAAAAGAATTCGGCAAAGATATCGTTGACTTTTTAAAGAAAGAGAATTAACAGTAAATTGTCCGTTTTTTTGTCTTTACTTGACCGCAAGCACTCTGCCTTTTACAAAACCATCCATATTCTTGCCATAAATTGTGAATTCAGGATAATTTAAGTTTAAGGAGGTATGCTCAATACTGTCTTCAAGACTGCTAAAATGAGGAGAATTATGAAAGACGATATTGCCACAAGTTTTCCTGCTGAAAGAAGGTCCCAACAGAGAATCATAGTTAACCAATACCACAGTGTGGAACTATTGATAAAGGAGCTTGTTTATATTTATCGTCTTAAGATATGGAATATATCCTCAAAGGGAATGTGCGTTTTAATAAAAGAAGATTCGGTTTTGTTGAATCACTTAAAACCGGGTGAGATACTGGATATGAAATACTATTCTGACGATGCATCACACTCCCATGAAGTATTAAAAACAAAAATCAGCCATGTTGAAAAAGATGAAAGACGATTTAAAGGCCATTATATGATTGGATTGTCAATTTTGGGAAAACAAAATGCCGGCATCCAACATATTACTATTGAAAGAAGAGCTGAACATAGAACCATAGTTGATCAGTATTATAGTGTACAGTTGTCAATAAACGGCCTTGAATTCGATTATCAATTTAAGATATGGGATATATCTTCACAGGGGATGTGCATTCTGATAAAAAAAGATTCTAACCTCTTGAATCACTTAAATATTGGCGCAGTGATGGACATGAAATATTCTCCTGTAGAGGTATCAAACCCGCCTAAAGTTTTGAAAACAAAGATCATGCATATCACAAAAGATAGTAAGGGACGATTCAAGGAATATTATATGGTTGGGTTATTAATTTTAACAACCTGATTGTATTTTTTTGCCGAAAACTTTAACTTTGCCAAATTATTTTGGACACAATTCTAATTTTTGATCTGCTCAAAAGACTTGACAAAAAAATACCTTGTCTTTAAAGTTGAGCATCTCGTTAGGGGTGTTGTAAAACGACTGAGAGTCCATAAATGGACAACCCTTATTCACCTGATCAGGATAATGCCTGCGAAGGGATACGAGTTTATGCATTGGAACAGTTAAACAATCCACAGCTAAACCGTTTCTCTTTAGAGGAATGGTTTTTTTTATTTTTGGATCGCCTCAAAACAAGGATGGAGAGAATATGGAGTTAAATGAAGTTGTTATAACAAAAGCTATTATTGACCGTTATTATGCCAAACTCATGAATAACCTTTGAAACTGACGTAGCCATAGTCGGTGGCGGTCCGTCCGGATTGGTCGCCGGATATTTTCTTGCCAAAGCCGGAAAAAAAGTTGTCATGTATGAACGGAAACTGAGTATCGGCGGTGGAATGTGGGGTGGCGGCATGATGTTCAACGAGATCGTCGTTCAGGAGCCGGCAGTCCGTATTCTTGAAGAATTTGGTGTTCGATGTAACAAGTACCAGGAAAACTATTATACTTCCGATTCGGTTGAAGCGGTGGCCTGCCTGACGGCAAAGGCGATCCAGGCCGGTATGACGATCTTTAACTGTATCAGCGTGGAAGATGTGATGATGCGAACCGACAGGGTTATGGGGCTGGTACTGAACTGGTCTCCGGTTGAAATGGCCGGTCTTCATATTGATCCTCTGGCTGTAAGGTCAAATTTTATAGTCGATGCAACCGGCCATGCTACCGAGGTGGTCAAGGTGGTACAAAAGAAGGTCTCCGGCAAGCTTCAAACGCCGACGGGTAAAATTGAAGGAGAGAAGTCCATGTGGTCGGATAAAGCCGAGACACTGACACTTGAAAATACCCAGGAAGTTTTCCCGGGTTTGTATGTGACGGGTATGGCTGCAAATGCAACATTCGGCGGGCCGCGCATGGGGCCGATTTTTGGCGGTATGCTGCTATCAGGTGAAAAAGTGGCCAACGAGTTGTTGAAGAGATTATAGTTAATCGGGTCTGGTTGAAACCGGATAAAACCCAAAAATAGCCGGAGGTTTTAAAATGACTCAACTCGAATATGCAAAAAACGGCAAGATTACGGAGGCTGTAAAGCAGGTCGCAGAAGATGAAGGGTTTCAGGAAGAGGAAATACGGGACAAGGTTGCCAATGGGTTGATCGTAATTCCTAAAAACAAAAATCGTCAATTCAGGGCTAAGGGCATCGGCAAGGGTCTTAAGACCAAAGTAAACGCCAACATAGGGACATCTCCCAGCCGTTTTGATATTGAAGAGGAGATGCTCAAACTGGATACTGCTGTTGATGCCGGTGCAGATGCCGTAATGGATCTTTCAACAGGAGGCGATCTTGCACTGATTCTTTCAAAGTTTCTGGAACGATCTTCGGTCATGGTGGGGACGGTTCCCATCTATAAATCCGTCAGCAAGCTTTTTTCAGAAAATAAAGACTGTGCGGACTTGACCGCTGATGATATTTTTGAAGAAATCGAATACCAGGCCAAAGCCGGGGTCGACTTTATAACGGTTCACTGCGGTATAACCCGTGAATCCATAAGGGTGTTGAAAACCAGCGACCGTTTGATGGGTATCGTATCCCGCGGCGGAAGTCTTATGGCCGAATGGATAAGCAAGAATCAAAAAGAGAATCCCCTTTTTGAATATTACGACCGGCTTTTAGAGATCGCAAATACCTATGACGTAACCCTTTCTTTGGGAGACGGCCTTCGACCGGGCGCCATTTGTGATGCCGAGGACAGGGCCCAAATTACGGAGTTGGTGATATTGGGCGAGCTTGCCGAAAGAGCCCGAAAGGCAGGAGTACAGGTGATGATTGAAGGCCCGGGACATGTTCCGTTGAACCGGATAGCCGGAGACATGAAAATGCAAAAGCGTTTATGCGCCCAGGCACCTTACTATGTACTGGGACCGCTGCCCACTGATATCGCTCCGGGGTATGATCATATCGTCGGGGCTATAGGCGGGGCAATCGCGGCTGCGAATGGCGCTGATTTTCTATGTTACGTTACGCCTGCCGAGCATCTGACCCTGCCCATGGTATTTGATGTGCGTGACGGGGTTATCGCTTCAAAGATAGCGGCTCATATTGGTGATCTTGAAAAGGGTGTCAAGGGGGCATGGGAGCGGAACGAGGAAATGTCTGCCGCGCGTAACCGTTTTGACTGGAAGACCATGTTCAAACTCGCCCTTGATCCTGATATGGCAAGAAAAAGGCGGCAAAGCAGCGAGGACAAGGATAGAGATGTATGTACCATGTGCGGAGATCTTTGTGCGTTGAAAACAAGTGCACGCGCCGCAGAGGCAATGAAGAAATGATTATGATGAAAAAGTTTTGACTATTCTCTTAATTCTAAAATTCGTGTATTTTATGTCAAAAAAATTAAGAATTTAAAAAAGTGTGAAGTGCCTAAAGTGATCTAAAGTGCCTAAAGTTGAGGAATTTTGTCAATTTTATATAAAAAGACAGAGCGAAGCGACTCATTAACTTTAGCTCACTTCAAATTTTAGCTCACTTTAGCTCACTTTTCCGGTTTATCCGGGTTAGGTACTTAAAGAGTTTTGTTATGACGGA